>DATEKX010000001.1:0-8662 GCA_035277165.1 Blastocatellia bacterium
TCTGCGGGAGTCTCTATTCGGAGATTTCAATTGAGTAATTAAATCAGCAATCCTATCAGTATTATCCTGTGCCGCTACCTGCCCAAAGAGCGCCATCAGTATTACAATCAGGAACATACTCCTACTAACCTGACGCTTCTCCCACAGGCATAGAGCTTTATGCCGCTTCCATCTTTTCATGGCGTGTACCTGATATGTTCGGTAAATATAGACGAAAGAATATAGCATTTACTTTGAAAAGCAATCTAAAACACAATCGTGTCTAAAATTAAATTATCTTGAATCACTGCAAAAGCAGGTTGATTTCTCATAATTCAAGTTTGATTCGCCTTCAAATTTGAGAATGCGTTCTCTGCGCCTTGTATGTTAGTAGAGTCGTCTGAAATATATAATTCAAGCGACCTGCGGGAGTGGTAGACCGTTGGCGTCTTGGTTCATCGAAATCGTCGCAGAGCTTGTGTCGCCACTCCTTTCTCTATCAAAACCGTATTGTTGCTTGGGACTTTGATCCCGCATTTTGCAAGGCTGGTTTATGGAGATCACTATGAGTACTTCTTGCTGCTTCGTTGGCATTGATGTTTCTAAAGTTTCCCTTGATGTTTCACTACGCCCTCTGGGCCAGGACTGGTCCGTGGCTAACTCTGCTCAGGGGGTTGGTTCTCTCATCGACCGCCTCAAGGCTCTCTCACCACATCTCATAGTAGTCGAGGCTACGGGCGGCCTTGAGACTATCGTTGTCAGCCTGTTGACTGCCTCTGCTCTGCCAGTGGTCGTTATCAATCCCCGACAGGCTCGTGACTTCGCCCGCGCAACGGGTCAATTGGCAAAGACTGACCGGATAGATGCCAGACTGCTTGCTCATTTCGCGGAAGCAATCAGGCCGGAACTTCGCCCGGTCAGCAGCGAGCAGGCCCGCCAGTTAGAGGCTATCTTGGTCAGAAGGCGGCAGTTAGTTGACATGCTTGTGGCCGAGAAGAATCGCCTGTCAATGCTTCAAGTGCAAATGCAGATAAAACGAGAGATCAAAGAGCACATAGCGTGGCTTGAAAGGAAGATAAAGCGATGTGACACGGAGTTAGGCGATGAGATAAAAGCAAGCCCGGTGTGGCGAGCCAAAGAAGACTTGCTCAAGAGCGTGCCGGGGATAGGAGAGGTGACGAGTCGAACCATAATCGCGTCATTGCCGGAGTTAGGGCAGTTGAGTAATAAACAGATCACGGCACTGGTGGGAGTTGCGCCTTATGCGAGGCAGAGCGGTAAGTGGAAGGGAGAAAGTCACATCCGTGGAGGCAGAGCGACAGTGAGGTCGGTGTTGTATATGGCGGCATTGACGGCGATAAGATGTAACCCGGTGATAAAAGAGTTCTACAAGAGGTTGGTGAAAGCAGGGAAAAAGAAGAAGGTGGCATTGACAGCTTGTATGAGGAAGTTGCTGGTGATCTTAAATTCGATAGTCAAGCATCAGAGACCGTGGAGAGAGGAGAAAGATTTTGCACAAAATCTTTCTCCTCTCTCTTGACTTCCAACATAGTTGCTCTGTGGTGAATTGACTTTCAGATGCTAGTTGTATTCCTTCCTACGATCCGCATTTGCAATCGAGAAATTCCGGTGACATTATACGGGCTGTTGCTCCGCGCCTAATCCAAAGTTAGGCTTCAACGAGTATGTGGCGAACGGAACTCAGCGATGCAACTGTATTTATTAATTATGAACGGTTGGCCAAGAGATGGGGTAGTATAGGCTGAGGGAGCATCAATATGAAACAGCTAATTTTTGCGTTCCTATTTATATGGCAATCATTTGCGGTACACGTTCCACTTCAAGCCGAAATAGCTTCCGAATCTCACAATCGTCTTATCGTTGTAAATGAAAACGTTGTCTTGATTGGAAAATTTGTGATGGCGGAGGGTACGGATAACAGAGACAAAAGGGTGCGGTATAAAGCGATAAAGCTTGATCAGCCGATTGACATAAAGATGGAAGATGGCACTCGAAAAGACATCACGTACTTAAAGATTTATTTTAAGGGTTTGCCTGCAAGCAGCTTTTCCAAAAACCAAGGCAAGCGACTACGCGTGTCGGGTAAAGTGCAATATATGTGGTACGGGCCAAGCACGTTCCCAAATCCCGCAAAATTTGAAGTTTCAAAAATCGAGCGCAATTAAAATGCGCGTTAAGGCAAGTCTAACAAATCGCTGCAGGCGACGCCCTGACTGAGCTCAAGCGTTATACTCCGGCTACAAAGATTGCTCCCTTTTAATTTCTCATATGCAATAAGCTGGGGGCATCGCCCCCGGTAAACAGGCCGAAAACAGCCGACCCTGATTCGACCCTCTCAGGATCTAGGCCTTTCGGAACCCTGTTCCGGGAGCGGTGTCCTCAGCTATTGAATTTCGCCCTTTGAGAACTGATACTCACTAAGTCAAACTAGCGTTACATTTCATTTACTTCGCGTAGTAGCCTCTTCTTGTTCGCACAGCCGCGTCAGAGCGATTCACGTTGACTCGCACGCGGCGAAATGTGCCATCACGCTCTGTATTCGTTGGGTAATATCCGACGCTGTAGACCGTGCGAATCGCAGCGGCAACTTGTTTATAAACTCCTGACAGGTCGCCGACTTTTTCAGCTTTGAACATCTGTCCGCCCGTCAGTTCAGCTATGCGCTCAAGCTGATCGCGCGCGATGGAATAGGCTTCCGATGAACTGTTGCCGCGCTCGAATACCTCTTCATACTCTGTATCGAGGTAAACCGGGAAGATCATCGCATCGGCTTCTTCAAGTCTCCGTGCAAGCTGCTCGAACGTGACGCGGGTCGGCGCAGGGTTGTAGCGGTCAAGCGAACTGTCTACGCCATCCGTCATCACGACCACTGCGTTGCGCTGGCCTCTGGTGCCGCGCAGCGTGTCGGCAAGCGTGAACCACATCGTTTCATAAAACGCCGTGCCGCCTTCCGGCTTTTCAATATTCTTGATTCGCCGCTTCAGTTCATTGCGGTCTGCGGTCAACTGCGACACGACGCGAATCTCGTGCGTGAACATAACAACGGCTACTTTGTCCTGCGGGCCTAGCACATCAACAAAGCGCAGCGCGGCGGATTTGACTACGTCCAGTTTGTCTTTGATCGAGCCTGACAAATCCAGCACAAGAACTAGATTGAAAGGCGCGCTCTGAGCTTGAAAGAATTCGATCTGTTGTTGCTGGCCATTCTCTGCAAGCTCGAAATCTTCTTTCTTCAGGTTTGCCAATGCCTGACCTGCGCGATTAGTCACAGAGACATTCAGATTGACGAGCGCTGCTTTAAGCACTACAGATTCTTCGTCAGCATTGTCTCTTGCGCTGTCATTTGATGGCGCGGTTAGAACAGGTTCGGCAGCGGCTTCATTGTCGCGTCGCAAAACTGGCGGCGCACCCGCGCGCGTGTTGCGCGAAGCGATCACTTCAGGCTCGTTTGCTGTGTCATCCGTGCGAGATGTACGAGCGGGAGGATTGTATTGCCTGTCTCGATCATCGTAAGTCGAGCGCGGCCTCTGCGTGTTTCCATAGTCCTGCGATTGTGTGGAGCGCGACCGTGAATTTGATGACGATTGATTGTTCACTTGCGCGTCTTGATCGTCCGGTTGATCGTAAATTGAGCTTCCTGTGTCTCGCGCACTTCCGAGCCCAGTACCCGACGGAATGATTCTGACCCGAAGGCCGGATGAGCCTCCGCTGGTGCGTCGTTCAGTTCGCGGTCGCTCGAACACTCCGCTGCTTCTCACAGAAAGCGATTCATCATCGCTGCGATCACTGCCCGCGAAGGTTACGGTGTTGCTGCCCGAAGAAGGCGCTGAACCGGAACCGCGCGGCGCTCGTTGAGCCGGGTACGAAGATGCGTCAGCCCCGTTGTTTGAATCGTAACCGTCCGCGTCCACAGGCTGTGTATTGCGCCTCTGGTTCGGCCTGTAATCTTGTGATCGCGCAATCGAGTTATTGTCAGTCACGGTCGAAGCGTCACTGGAATAACCTCCCGCTGCATCGTTTGATGCTCTTGCAATCTGGCTGACGTTCGGACCGGGCGTGAGCGTGATGTTGCCTGATTGACTGTTCAAGATTATCGGCGCAAGACCACCGCCTAATCTCCCTTGCAAGCTCTGCGTGCCTGTGCGCTCTGTGACTGCAAGGGCGGCGGTTGAACGTACTACTCCGCGCGATGAACGCATTGCGACGCTCGCATCATCGTTGGCCGGTATTCGATAACCGATAGCGCCTGTAGTTGTTTCGACGACCGCGCTCGCAAGCGAGCCGTTCACGTCAACAGGCCATGTGCCGCCGAGCAATTGAATGCGCGTGCCACGCGGCACTGAAACAGTAAGATCAATCCGACCGGGGCGGCCTTGTTGCTTGCATTGAATCGCGATGGTGTTTTGAATGCCCATCAGCATCAGGTCTGACGGATCAAGCGAAGCGCCTGCCGGACTCTTCTTTTCTGCGACTACGCGAACCGAATCCATGTCCCAGGCTTCGATGCGAGTTGCGCCGCGAAGATTTTCAATTCGCACCTGCCCGCCGGGATTCAAGTTGAAAGTTTCGACTCGAACCGATGAGCCTTGCGCTTCGAGCGACGCTATATTGATGAAGAATGTTGAAATGAAGAAAAGCGATAACGCAGCACGACGAAGCTGGATACGATTATCGAGCTTCTCGCGTCGCCGGGTGGGAGCTAATTTAAACATGGCCTGCCTCCGCTAACAGCTTTCGAGAAGGACAAACTTTTCGCGGTCGCAACTCAAAAAGCGTTGACCGCGATATTCATTTGCGACTGTTTCGATTGTGTTGCAAGCGCGAAAGCGAAGTCAAACAAAGAGTATGTAACCCGTTCGGGTAGGAGCCAGAAGAAAGGATGAATGCGGAATTATGAATGATGAATCGAAAGAGAGCCTCTCAGTTCATCATTCATACTTCATCATTTTTTCTCAATGTGTAGGTTTATTCACCTCGCCAGCGTTATAGCCCCGCCTGTGGCGCACGGCTATATCGTCGCGATTTCTCACCCGCACGCGAATCGAGCGAAAGCCGCCGTTTGAAAGCGCGTTTGTCGGGTAGTAGCTGACTACATAAACATGGCGCAGTTCATCTGCGATTCGACTGGCAAGGCGGCTGAGGTCGCCGACCTGTTCCGCATCATAAACAGGCCCTCCGCCTGCCGCCGTCAGGTCGGCCATGAAATCGCCGCCATTGCCGCGACCTCTGCCTCCGCGTCGGCCTCGCGATTGCGCGGCGGGCGCGGCGTTCGTCATGTAATCATTTCCGTTCAGATTCGACGGAGCGAATGGCCCTCTGCGGCGACGCGGGAAAGGCCAGGGAAACGGCAATGGGAATGGAAAGTCAGGTATGGGATTTCTTGGCCAGGGATTTATCTGAACGTGTCCGTCACTGCCCGGATAGCGTAAACCATAAACCAGCACATCAGATTCGCTGACGATATTGACAGCATCATCGTAGCTCGCATGACTGCTCGTAGTGTCTTCGCCATCTGAAAAAAGTATCAGCGCCTTTCTGCCTTCGATGTTACGCATCCTTCGGCTCACAGTTTCATACACGGCATCATAGACGCTCGTGCCTGATCCGACAGACACGCTGCGAATGGCCGACTCAAGATGGCGACGGTCGCTCGTGAAATCGGTCAGGAAATTTGTCGAACGGTCAAACGAAACAACCATCACGCGATCTTGAGAACGCAGTTGCCGCACAAATGCAAGGGCTGCGTCTTGAATGTCGTTGACATTTCCCTGAACGCTTGGGCTGACATCGAGCATGAGCACGACGTTGAACGGAACTTCTTCGCTGCCGAACGAAGCAATCTCTTGCTGTATGCCGTCCTCGTAAAGCGTGAAATCGTTTTTGTTCAACTGAGGTATGTATCGCCCTGCGCGGTCACTGACGAGCAGAGGAATGTTCACGAGCGTTGCTTCGAGTTTTACGACCTCGTCGTTATCGCCGGGAACTGGCCCCTGCTGACCTGCGCCCTGTCTATCATCCTGCGCATTCGGTTGTGTAGGTCTGTTTGATGGGTCGCGCGGGTCTGACGGGCGTTGTAACACGGGCGGCGCGCCTCGCGGGCGATCACCAGAGGTGTTGTAGCCGCCGCTGTCCGGGTTTCGACTATCAGTTGAGGGCGGGCGGCGGAGCACAGGCGGCCCGGATGTCGAAGGCTGCGAAGGTTGCGGCCTTGAAGGAGCAGGCGCGCTGGAAACTCCATCATTTTGCGCACCTCGGCCTGTCATAAGCGGAGGGCGGTCGAAGGGTGGAGGCTCAGATCGTCTTTGAGACTGGCTCCTATTTTGAGACTGGTTTCTATCTTGGAAATTGGTAACTTGCGGATCGTTGTCTTGTGTGTCAAGGGCTTGGGCAGCAGGCTCAGTTTGATTCGTTTCGACTTGTCGCGTGCGGTCAGCTTCTTGAGGCGCAGTCGAAGTGCTCGAAGCCGCGCCATTTTTTCCGCGCCGCGCACGCATGGCTTGAGCGGATTGACCACCCTGGCTCGCATACGTTACTGGAAGCAGCGATACGACAAATGCCGCTATCATAAAAACAGCGAAAACCGAGCGAATGGCCTTAAAGCTCATCTCTAAAACTCCGTCAGCGTTGGATTAGGCGGCATGGTTAGCGCGCGACCGAGCGTCTGAGCAGGCAGGGAAATCACTCAGACAAACCCGCCCCATCGCTCAAACCCACCGAGTAGGATGAGCGAGAGTTGCCCTGCGTGGCCTTGTCAAAGAAAAGATTAAGAAAGATTTGCCTCCTTTGTCCTGCCTTGCCATACCGGGGCGATGCCTGTCAAAATGGTTTTTCCAAGTATACAGGGAACCCTTACAGCAACTATGAATAATTTGAAAGAACTGCGAACTATAGAAGAATTGAGCCTGACTCTCGAACAGTCAAGCGAAAAACCCGTTTTGTTTTTCAAACACAGTTTGACTTGCCCAATCAGCGCGCGCGCGTTCCGCGAGTTTCAAGCTTACCTTGAGCAGGCCGACTCGCGTGTCAGTTATAAGCTGATTACAGTTCAAACCGCCCGCGCGGTCTCAAATGAGGTGGCGGCAAGGTTGAACCTGGAGCATCAATCGCCACAGGCAATATTAGTCAGGGATGGCCGAGAGGTCTGGAACGCTTCTCATTTCGCCATCAATGTATCGGCTCTCGCTCAGGCTATTCAAAGCATCAGCGATTGAGGCCCTTCAACGGGCAATCAGACATTCAATAAACATAACTGTCAATGTGAACAAGCTCAGACCTCACCTCAACAAGCTGTTGCTCGCTTTCATCTTTTTAATCCTCGCCTCGTCAACCATCGCATGGACGATCAAAGATCGGACGCCGCCTTCGTGGGACCCTTCGCATCACACGGTTGCGGCATACGATTACTATCGCCCGCTCGCGCATTTCGACATGCGAGGCTTCGCGCGCGAGGTCTTCGTCAACAAGCAGTACTACGCGCCGTTTATTCATCTGGTCACGGCAATGGCGTTTCTAATCTTCGGCGCATCGAGATTGAGCGCAGTAGCCGTGAACCTGATATCGCTTGCCGTGCTGCTTGGTTCAATCTCGTGGATCGGGCGGGCGCTCTATTTTCAGGATAGTGAATCCACGAACGCCCCGCGAGCCTCTACGGATTTACCTGCATTAACTCTTGGCGCAGTCGCGGCGCTCGTTTCAACAAGTTATCACTTCAATGCATGGCTGCTGCACGACGCTTTCCTTGATTACCCGCTGGTCGCGCTTGTCGCTTTGTCGTTCGCGCTGCTGATTCGCGCAGGCGATTTCCGTCAAAGAGGTGATGCGATGCGATTTGCAATCGTGGTCGGGCTTGGGTTGCTTGCAAAACAGACTTTCGCATTCTTTCTCTTACTGCCCGCGTTGTACGTTGTGATTCGCGTATTGAGAAAGCGCGACCGCAAAGCGATCATCAACCTGATGCTTACCGGCGCAGTCATCGCAAGCATCGCGGCAATCTGGTACGTCCCGCATTTACGAGACGTGATCGAAATCTATCGCATCAACCAGCAGGGCGCGATAGATGAACACGAGCCATTGATCTTCAGCCGAGACTCGCTGATCTTTTATCTTCACTCTCTCATCAGCATGCAGGCGCAGATGCCTTTCGGTTTGCTGTTCGGCGTAGGGCTGATCTATTCGCTGATTCGCTCACGCAAACAGAGCGCGATACTCTACCTCTGGCTGTTGAGCGGCATCGCCAGCTTCACTTTCATCGCAAACAAAGATGTTCGCTACACGGTGCCCGTGCTGCCTGCCGTAGCGCTGCTATCGGTCTGCTGGCTCCGCGAGTTCTGGCTATACGCTCGCGCAAATCAGGGGTTGAGCAAACGAGCGGTAGCCTTGAAACTGGCTCTGGTAGCCCCTATCGTGGCGTGGGCATTCATTAGTTTCTTCAACGCGCAGTGGCCCGCGCAGGGTCAGGGCGTGTTTATTGACACGCCATATTTTCGCTGGATGGTCTTTGCGCGCAATTATTTCCTCTACGATCATCGCCCGCTGCCGTACGACTGGGGCGTGCCTGAAATTGCGCGCACAGTAGCCGAGTTTCCTTATGATGAGAACTCGCCTTCTGTGCGCGCGTTGAACGAGCCGAAACCGCTCAGGCAGAAGTTTCCGTCGCTCGACC
>DATEKX010000002.1:0-12700 GCA_035277165.1 Blastocatellia bacterium
CCTGTCTTTTCGTCGCGCGCGTCATTTACGTTAGTGTCTTCGAGTCCGCGCAAGCCGTGCTCCGGTGAAAAGAGCGCGACCAGTTTCACGTTCTTTGCCGATGCAAACACATCAATAGTCGAACGCCCCGCGCGGTTGCGGCCCGTGTGATTTGTGATAAGCCCTATGCGACGGCCTTCGAGTTGTTTGAAACCGTCGCGCTCTAAAACATCAATGCCCGTGAGCACTGGATGAAGCAGTCCTGCGGGCGGCCCGCTGCGACTTATGGCGGCGCGCGGCGCTTCCGTGTAAGAGACTGGCGCGCTGAGCGAATCGAATACCCCCCCGTAAGGCGGCGCGATGATCGAGCCTGCGACGATTGAAGCGACGAACGAACGCAAGCGCGTAACATCGCCGCGCCCTGTCGGGTGAACGCGATTCGTCAGTATCACGACGAACGTTTCGCTCGCGGGGTCTAGCCACAAACTCGTGCCCGTAAATCCCGTGTGGCCGAATGTGCCGACCGGAAAGATGTCGCCGCGATTTGAAGAGAACGAACTATTCACATCCCATCCGATACCGCGCATCTGCGAAGTTGGAAGCGAGTGCGCGCTGATCATCCGCTCGATTGTGTAGGGCGAAAGTATTCTTACGCCGCCCGACTCGCCTTTGTTCAAAATCATACGGCAAAAGATTGCCAGATCATCCGCCGTTGAAAACAGCCCCGCGTGGCCTGCTATGCCGCTCATCTCGTAAGAGCGGGGGTCGTGAACTTCGCCGCGCATACTGCGGCCTTCGCGTGTTTCGGTCGGCGCAATCCGCTCTGTTGGAAGATTCGAGATTCGGGATTTGGAGTTTGAAACAGTGTCTCGCTCCGGCCCTTTCTCAATCGGCAAATAAGCGGTGTCTTTCATCTTGAGCGGCGCAAAGATGTTTTCGCGCGCAAACTGGTCAATGGGTTTGCCCGATACGCGGCGCACAATTTCAGCCGCGACTATGAATCCGACATCCGAATAAACGAATCGCGTGCCCGGCTCATACGAGGGCTGCAATTCATAAATCTTTTCGAGCGGGTTGAGCGTCACGCCGACGTAATCGGCGATTTCGTTATCGGGTGGAAGCCCCGCGCGATGAGTCATCAACTGCTCAATCGTGATTCGCTCTTTCCCGTTTCTGGCGAACTCAGGAATGTAGAGCGCGACGGGATCAGGCAGACTCACCTTGCCGCGTTCGACCAGTATCATTATCGAAGTCGCCGTCGCGACTATTTTGGTGAGCGACGCGAGATCAAAGATTGTATCCGTTGTCATCGGCTCGCGCTTAGGTGTGATGGCGCGGTCGCCGAAAGCCTTGCGATAGACTATGCGCCCTTTGCGCCCGACTAGCACGACTGCGCCCGGCGTCTCTTTTCGCTCGATTGATGCCAGCACAGCTTCATCAATTCGCGCCAGTCGCTCGGCTGACATACCTACCGATTCAGGAGTCGCTTCAGATGTTTTGTTTGCCGCGCGCTGCGCCGCGAGGGGCATAGTAAACATCGAAATGATTGCCGCAATCGCAATCAGCGGCTTCATGCTGAACAGATAATTTCGTTTCAGTATAATTTGCATTAGTTAATCGCCTGTCTGTTTGATCGCAACTGGCTCGCGCTCGAATGCAAGGCTCGCCGCGTAGCCGACCAAAAACGTCACAGCCGAGCCTATCAGAACGTACCATTGCCACGATACATTGAGCTTCCACCAGACAAAGACCATTACCGCGATGCCTGTGATGACACCGGCCATCGCGCCCGATTGCCTGACTCGATGCGTGAGAGCGCCGAGGAAGAACAAGCCGAGTATAGGGCCGTTGGTGAACGAAGCTATCGAAAGAACTGTATCAACTATTCGCCTGTCTTTTCCAATGACATAAAGCGCGGCGGCTATCTGCACAGCGCCCCAAAGGGCTGTCACCACGCGAGAGAAACGCATGTAGTGAGCTTCCGAGCGGTTCGGCGCAAACAGCGGTTGATAGAAATCCGTGAGCGTGGTCGATGCCAGGGCGTTTAGCGACGATGACATTGCAGCCGCAAGCATGGCAGCGATGACAAGTCCTATGACTCCGGTCGGAAGCTGCGTGACTATGAAGTATGAAAAGATGCGATCAGGCGTGACATCTGCGGGCAGCGTGTTCTGATTGTAAAAGACGAATAACATTACGCCGATCATAAGAAACATTATGAACTGAGCGAAAACGACTGCGCCGCTCGTAAGCAATGCTACGGACGCTTGTCGCGCGTTCTTGCCGCACAGGTAACGCTGAACCATGTATTGATCCGTCCCGTGCGTCGAAGTCGTCAGGAATGCGCCGCCAATCACTCCAGCCCAGAACGTATAACTGCGCGCTATGTCTGTCGAGAAGTCGAAGAATCGAAATTTATCGAAGGCCGTCCCCACAGCCATGACTTCGCCCCAGCCTCCCTGTATGCGGTCGAGCAGTATTATTCCTGCCACGACTGCGCCACCGACATAGATGAATAGTTGAATGACTTCTATCCAGATTACCGCCGTTATGCCTCCGAGATAAGTGAATACGATCATCACAACGCCGATTATTAAAATTGATTTCCAATCGGCCCAACCCGTCAGCACGGCCAGAGGGATTGCCGTCGCATAGATGCGCACGCCGTCGGAAAGCGAGCGCGTAACGATAAAAAGCGAGGCTGCGACGCGCTTGACCCGTCCGCCGAATCTTCGATCAAGAATCTGATAGACCGTGAAAAGCTCGCCTTTGAAATACAACGGTATAAAGAGCGCGACTATGATGAATCGCCCGACCAGATACCCCAGCACGAGTTGCAGGAAGGTGAAGTTTCCGCCTTCGCCTCGCGCGTTGGCCGCGTAAGCGAAAGCAGGCACGCTGATGAATGTAACAACAGAGGTTTCAGTCGCTACAATCGAAGCGGCCAGCGCCCACCACGGCACGTCATGGTCGGAAAGAAAATAATCGCGGAGGTCTTTCTGCTTGCGGCTGAAGAACCAGCCGAGCAATACGACCCCGACCATGTAGGCGACGATAATTATCAGGTCTAGCGCGTGAAGTTGCATTTGCAAAATTTAAGCAGGAATAGACAGATAAAGGCAAAAGTAAAAAGGCAAAAGGCAAAATAATTGAGGAAGTAATCACTCTTCCTTTGTAGCTGCTCAGTCCCGTAGGGACGACCTGTCTATAGCTGACGTGTGAAAGCAATCTGTGTAGCTCCGTAGGAGCGACCTGTAATTTACAGGTCGCTCCTACGGAGCTACAGAAATGTTTTTCTTGACAGTTCTATAGACAGGTCGCTCCTACGGAGCTGGCGCTGCGTAGTTACCTGCCTTATCCCTTTGGCTTGTCTTCCCTGCTTGATGGAAAAATTAAACCAATGCCTGAGCGAGTTTCACTGCGCCGATGGTCGGCGGAAAAAGCGGCGGGCCGATCTCGGCTCCGGGCGCAACGCGAAGCACTACTTCGCCGAGCGGCCCTAAAATACATTCCCCTGATTTAAATACGCTGCCGACGCAGGCGACGCGAAATTGTTTCGATTCTAAACCGAGCTTCTTGATGACCGATATGACAAGCTCGCCAAGGTCGCGGCCCGCATGAGCCAGTATGTCGCGCGCAGTCGGATCATTCGCTTCGGCAGCTTCGGCGACGAGCCTCGCGAGCGATGCAATCTCTACGGCTTCGGAATCCGAGTTGTAGATGACGCCCGGCAAATCTTTAGCGCTGCTGATACCGAGTTCTTTACAGATTGAATCGGTCAAAAGAGTTTTTGGCGCGCGGCCATCGAAGGATGCGATGACGGCTCTCAAAGCCTGACGCGCGATGTCGTATCCTGACCCTTCATCGCTGAGCGTTGGCCCCCATCCGCCTGAGCGCGCTTGCTGTCCCGCCTCATTCATCCCCATCGCTATCGAGCCTGTGCCTGCGATCAATACAACTCCCGGCTGGCCGTCGAGCGCGCCTTCAAGCGCCGCGCGCGCATCCGTTACGATTTCCAGATGATTGAGCCGGAGCCTTTGATCCAGCGCGTCTTTGATGGTTTCGTAATGAATCGGATGACTGATGCCAGCAAGAGCCGCGCACGCGCTTGTGATGTCGGAATATTCAATCCCCGCCTGAAGACAGGCCTCAGCAACCGCCTGATCTATATTTGATACGGCTTCTTCAAGCCCGACGCGCACAGGGTTGGACGCTCCGCTGAAGGCTTCTCCGATTATTTGGTATGAGGCATCAGTGATGACTGCGTGAGTTTTAGTGCCGCCGCCGTCAATGCCTAAGAAATATTTCTTTCGCGATGATTGATCGAGACCGCGCGGCAATGCGGATTTCATTCTGGTGGATTCTTCCCTGTGAGTGGTGAAGCTTTTGGACATAAAGACTACTTTCTATGCAATTACTTTCTGCTCCGAACATCTTTCAGCGACTCGATTACTGTATGCGCATAGTGGCACTTTCTGAGCGCGCTTTGTAGATTTGAGTTTCTCGTAAGCATCTGGCATTACCTTACTCAGGAGCCTTAATAATGTTATAAGTGAAGGCAGGCGGGTTGTAAAACGAATTGTTTTTATGGTTTCTATAATGATTCTTTGTAAGAGATTTTGAAATGGCATTTACAGCTTCCTGATTGCTATGGAGCTTAGATTACTCAGGACGTTCAAAGCGGTTGCCGATGCAGGCTCTTTCACTAGCGCCGCCTCGCGCGTGCATCTGACGCAAGCTGCCGTTAGCGTACATATTCGACAGCTCGAAGAAGAACTCGGCACGCCGCTCTTTCTCAGAGTGAATAAGAAACTCTATCTGACCGAAGCGGGCCGCGCGCTGCTCGCGCATTCAGAGACAATCCTTCATGCGCACGACGAAGCGAAGGCCGAGCTTACTAATTTATCAGGCCCGTCGCGCGGGCGATTGCACCTCGGCATAGCATCGACCGCCGTTACGGCTCACCCTCTGCCCGAAATATTGAGCGAGATAAAACGCAAACACGCGCTTGTAGATTTGTCTGTCGTCGGCGGAACCAGCGAGCGAATCATCGAGCAGATTCTTGCAGGCCAGATTGATGCGGGACTTGTCTCGCTTCCCGTAGAAGCATCCGACGTGCTGACAGAGACTTTGCGCAGCGACAATCTGGTCGCCGTCATGAGCACAAAGCACAAGCTTGCTCGCGCTCGCGCGGTCACCGCCGAAGAGCTGACCGCAGAGCCGCTAATACTCGGCGAGCATGGAGGAAACACGCGCCGGTTGATTGACCTCTTTTTTGAGAAGAGCGGACTTGACCCGAAAATCATCATGGAACTTCAGCGCACGGAAGCCATTATCAAAATGGTCGAACTGGGCTTCGGCGTAACGATACTGCCGCAAGGCGCGGTTCGCACCTCTGTTGCGCGCGGAACGCTGCACGCAGTAAAGGTGCGCGAGTTGAACGTGAAATGGGAATTCGGCCTGGCATATCTCAAGAGCGATTACATCGCGCCCGCTCTGGAATCATTTCTAAAACTCTGCCGCGCCTACATAGCTAACGAGCGCGAACAGACCGTCGCGGGCGAATGACCGCTTGTGCCATCTTGTTCAATCGAGCTACATTCAATTTAATATGAGGTAACTTTGATGCGCGCAACGATGGTTTCCATATCGGGCTTTTCATCAGAGGTGGGAAAGACTCACATCTTGTGCGAGCTTCTTCGCCTCAATCCCGGCTGGGAAGCGATCAAGATAACGCGCGGCCATTATCGCTCTTGCGGCAAAAATCCTGAGGCTTGCTGCGTCAGCCCCTTGCTCGGAGAAAAGCCGCTCGTATTGAGCGACCCTGAACAGACGTGCGTGCCCGGCAAAGATACCGGCAGATATTGGGCCGCGGGCGCAAGCCTTGTTCACTGGGTCATAGGCGTTGACGAGCAGATCGAAGAGGGAATAAAGAATGCCATCGAAAGGGTTGAAGGCGAAGGCGTGCTCATAGAAGGCGGCAGCTTCTTGAAATACGTAGACGCAGATTACTCGATCATGGTCGCAAGCCCTGAAATCAAAGACATCAAATCATCGGCAGTGCGCGTGATGTCGAAGATGAATGCTCTGATTGTGAATCGAGCGGAACCTGACCTTGCGGCGGCAGAGCTTATTCGTAATCGGTTGCTCGCAAGAGGCGTGACGCTAGGCCAAGTGCCGATCTATTTTGAGCAGGATCTTTCAGTCGTAGCCGCAGAGATTCGCCACCTGCACGAATCGCGTCATCCGATACGACCACATTCGACTCCGCTGCCCGTTTTGAATTCGATTTAGAACGTCTTACGAAGTCTTCTTTTTTGCCCAGTTCTTCAAATCTTTTTTGGAAAAAGGGTTTTCCTGTTTCGCGGTCTCCGGTTGATCTTCGAGTCCCAACTCTTGAAGCGCTACCGGGTTGTTGCCGTCCAGCAGCAGAGCCTCCCAGAAACAAGCTTCGGCTTTCTTACCCATTCCCGCTTCTTTGTATATGAGGCCGAGCTTCACTCGTATTTCAGCATTCGTTGGCTCAAGCCGCGCGGCTTCCTGAAAGTGTTGCACGGCTTCATAACGCACGCGCTGATTGCGGATGAGCGAGCCGCCGAGGTTGCAACTCACGTGACATCCTTCGTGATTGTCGTGCGTGTGCCGCGCCTGCGAGAGAACCGCTAACGTGCTGGCGAGATAATAATGATACTCTGCGCGGCTCGAATCCAGTTTCACCGCTTCGCGCAAGAGGTGCGCGGCGCCGTGAAAATCTTTCCTTTCATAGCGCGCGCGCCCCTGAAGATATTTTTCTGCGGCGGCCTTCTTGAGGTCTATTACAACAGGAGGCTTCGTCCGTAAAATCGGTTGCGCGACGGGCGGTTGATTGATCGGCAGCGCCGTGCTTCCTGCCTGCGACGGGCGAGCAGGTTGCGGTTTGCTATTGTGTGCGTTCTGCACAACGTTCGCCCGTTTATCGCCAGGCATATCGTAAGCGCGGCGCTTGCTGAGATCGCTCAATGTGTAATACGCCTTGTTGATCCTGGCGAACAGAGCATCGAGCTTGGTGTTAAGCTCGTGATGCGCGGGCCATCGGTCTTTGAAAGAGTTGAACATCATCTCAAGATCGTAATACGCCTGCCTGATGGTTGTAGTTGTTGCGAGCTTGTCTACTCCGAGCATCTCGTAGTAATCAGCCGTCTCGAATCGTTCCAGCTTGCGTGTAACTTCATCCATCACCCATTGCGCGTGGTTATCGTCGCCCTCTCGGACTGAAGCCGGAGCGGCGGCGGGCGCTTTCTTTATCTCGTTCGCTTCAACGGGCCTTTGACTTTTTACATCAGAAGAGGTCTTTTCTTTTCCGCCATCAAACAGCATCAACGAGCCGAGCGACAACAGCACGCATACGGCGCGACGCGCTTCTTCTTCAGAGAGGCCCGTGAACGCGCTCACCTCGCTGAAAGAGATCGGGTATTGAATGCACGAGAGCACATAGCCTTCGGCGGAACTGAGGTTTGCCGAACTGCCTACTCGGCTATGAGACGCATCAGCCGGGGCAACCAGCTTATTTTCGGGAGCGATTAGAGCGACGATAGATTTTATGCCCGATGCATGACGCGCGCCTTCAAGTATGCAATCGGCGGCTGTCCAACCGAGCTTCACAGCGTGAGCAGAACTCGCGTTATCATCAAAGATGTATTCGCCCTGCTGCCACTCGAACAGTGATTTGATTATCTGCACGGCCAATTCGCGCGCGGCCTGTCTGAGAACGTGTTCAGCAATCGCGCCGATCTCGACGAGAGTCTGTCCGAGCCGTTGCATGTTATTGTTGCGCTGGCGGGCCGCTTCGATAAGGCCAGAGGCGATTAGACGCTCTTTAACGAGCTTGTATTCGATCTGTTCGTTGGCAAGATTGCTGATGGCGAAAACGGGCGCGCCCGATTCAAAGAAGATGGCTTTGATTGTTTTGTCCTGCGAAAGGCGGAGCAGGCCGCTCATTCTGTGACGAGCGATCTCGCGGATTAAATCTGCCAGGAGTTTCTCGCCTAAATATCCGCGCATTGCCGGTTCCATAGCCAAATCACAGGCTGATCGAAGATAGCACCGCGGGGGCGAGATTCTGCTCTGGAGCCAGTTGCCCTATATTAGATTGAAAGCCAAAAGAGCACAAGAGTTATTGAATGATGCTGTAGCCTCTTTTTGCGCGAGGTTGCTGCTGTGCTATACAATAACTGTGATGCTGCGAGATAGCTACAGTCGGCCCCTGAAAGACCTCAGAATTTCCGTAACGGACAGGTGCAATTTCCGTTGCACTTATTGCATGCCTTATGACGAGTACGTGTGGATAGACAAACACGAGATATTGACGTTTGAAGAGATCACGCGGCTCGCAAGACAGTTTGTCCGGCTGGGCGTAGACAAGATTCGCCTGACGGGCGGCGAGCCTCTGTTGCGTCGCGGGCTTGCGAAACTGATAAGCGAACTGGCGGCGCTCGATGGCTTGAAAGATTTATGCCTGACTACGAACGGCGCGCTGCTTGCCGATCATGCCCAGTCGCTTGCCGCTGCGGGACTGAAGCGAATCAATGTGAGCCTTGACACGCTCGACCCCGAAAAGTTCAAACGCATACGCCAGCGCGGCGACCTCGCGCGCGTGCTCGATGGGTTGTTTGCGGCAAAGGCTTGCGGGCTGAAACCAATCAAGATCAATGCTGTGATAGAACGCGGCGTCAATGACGACGACATCATCTCTCTGGTAGAGTTCGCGCGCGAGCATGAATTTGCGATGCGCTTTATCGAGTACATGGACGTGGGGAATTCAAACAACTGGATATCAGCAAAGATGGTCTCCAAACGCGAGATCATCGAAAAGATAAACTCTCTTTATCCGCTCAAAGAAGTTGGACGAGATCAGGGAAGCGCGCCGTCCGTAGATTACGAGTTCGTTGACGGACGCGGAGACATAGGAGTGATCGCGTCTGTGACTGAGCCGTTTTGTTCAAGTTGCACGCGCGCGCGATTGACGGCTGATGGAAAACTTGTGACCTGCCTGTTTTCAGATCATGGGCACGACCTGAAGGCGCTGCTGAGAAACGGCGCAACCGATGAGCAAGCAGCAGAGGTCATCAGTAATATATGGAACAAGAGAACGGATAGATATTCCGACGAGCGATTTGAAGCGATGCATTCGCCCGAAGGGTATCAAGCGAAAGAGCACAGGAAGATCGAGATGATAACACTGGGCGGATAACGGCATAACCACTTACCGACGACTGCAGCCTGCAACCCTCATACTCTTCATATTGAATTTGCACTCCCACAAGAAACCTTCTCTATTCTAAGGAAACGTTTTAAAGCTAGTGGCATATAGGTTATGGAGAAAGGCCATAGAAAGAACTATATCCCATGCAGACAATACCGTTTTGGGATGAGCAGCGTAATCATCCGAAAGATTTCGGCATGCTGCCTCCCGCAGTAGATCACAGAAATAACCAGACCCCTATCAGGCATCAGAAAGACCGAGGCACTTGTGTCTGTTTCGCCACTCTTGCCGGTATAGAAGCGGTTATCAAGACTCAGGAAGGCCGCGAAGTAGACCTCTCTGAGCAGTATGCCAACTGGGTTTTAATGTCCGGGGAAGGTAACACACAATGCGATGATGGGTTGCGGACTACGCTCGCGGCTCGCTATCTGTCGCAGCGTGGAGTTTGCGAAGAAATGGATTTGAACTACGAAGACCGAACCACAGTTTTCGGGCACTGTTGCATAGATCCTTCGCCGAGTATAAAGAATAAAGCGAAGTTCGGCATAAAAGAGTTTGCAATCATCGAAGGATTTGGCGCGCTCGGCCCAAGTCTGGGCAATACGGATTACCTCGAAAGCGTTCTTCATAATGGACACGACATTGTGTTTGGAATGCATGTCGCCTGGGGCGACCATGATGAGAACTTCGTCTACGACGTGATCCTGGACGGGTCTGGCAGACCGATTCCGCCCGGGGGCGGGCACGCAATGTTGGCCGTGGGATACGACAGAACCGGCCCTAAACCTTTCTTCATTATGAAAAACAGTTGGGGCGAGACAGAAGGCAAAAACGGCTACTTTTTCTTATCTTACGCTTACGTGCGCAGGTACGCAAAAAATGGGTTTATCATTAAAAGCGTTAATACCAATATGCCCACGGTCTGGCAGTGAAGATTGACAGGAAGATTCACAATGGGTGTGCAATTTATTAACGATCCGTACACAATCAGGAGAAGCATCTCAGACCGGCCTGAGATGCTTCTCCTTTAATCGACCTTACTGCCTTGTTCCGTAGTATCCGTCTTTTGGAACGCAGTTTCCGTATCCATCAGGCCGCATGCCGGGCGGACAATCATCAGGCTTTATATTCTCCTTAACCGCATCTACGATGCCCTGTACTTCAAGCGCCCGGTTGGTTCGCGCCTGCAGAGTCTTTCCCGTCGCATAGTAAGCAATGGCAGTTGCTTCAAACTGGTCGATACTTTGTCTAAGCGTCAGGTATGAAGTCAAATCACCGCCTTCTAGTCTCGCCGATAGGTCAGTCACTAGAACTGCTCCGGCATCGGGCGCTGCTCCGTTAATGGTTGATTCGTCTTGCATGAGAGTGCTCCTTTCATCTGAAGTTATCAATTTGTGAGATGATGCTCGTTTTCGACTGCTTCCCGTAATAGATACTCTTTGAATCCGGCGACCATGCGAGACTGGACAAATACATCCTCGGATCGTTATTGGTTGTTAGCTTGGTGGCTGCGCCTTCGGCGGCTGGAATTATCCAGACATTATCTTTGCCATCCTGGCGCGATACGAAAGCCAGGTATTGACCGTTCGGAGATATTTTAATATTGGTTGGGTACGCCATTTTAAGCGTAGCAATAACCTGCTCGCCCCCGCCCGCAATGGGGATTTGAAGCAGATTGATGTCTTTCGGATTCACCGACCTTTCCGGGGTTTCATCGGCAGTGAGCATTACGGCGCCTGCGGATGGCGACCAGCCAATCAGGCGTAAATGAGACCTGCTGCTGTATATAATTCCAGAGTTTTCAGCATCGCTTACCCAGAGCTTCCAGGTAGAATTTCCATCAATATAACTGGCGCGCGGGGCCAGAATGCTGACTATGCGCGTCCCGTCTTGCGACCAGAGAGGGCGATGATAAATCGACTTTGAATCCGTATTGTTTGAAATCTTCTGGTCGGTCGAACCATCAGCAGAAACTACCCAGATATTTCCCTCGCCTGATTTCGAAGAGCAGTAAGCGATCTTAGGGCTGTTGGGCGACCAGCTATATCCGCCGACTTCTGCTCGGTTATAGGGGAGCTCGCTGTATTGAGCCTGGGTCATTCCATCGCTGGTTAATTGATTCGCCGCCCCGCCGCCAACCGCATTGGTCAACCATATGTTGCACTGACCGTTCAGGGAGCGCAGGAAGGATATGTTGCTGCCATCGGGCGACCACGCAGAATCGGACCCGTCAGCAGCGATCTGAACTTGTTGCCCTTCGGTTGCGGTCGGCCTGACTTTTATTAAACAATTCATCAGCCTTTCGCTTCCGCATCCCGTTTGAAATAAGATGCTCTTGCCGTCGGGCGAAATATCGGGCCAGAACTCCGAGCCGTTGTCAGATGTCACCTCAAACTCCTGGCCGCCATCGAGCTTGACCCCCCATAGATCGGATTCTTCTTTAATGGAGTTATAAAGGATATGGCTGCCATCCGACGAAACAGCCGGTGCCAGATTGTCGCTATCGCCGGAAGGGATACGTACTATGGGGCGCCCGTCAAGATAGGACACGCAGATTCGATAAGCGCCGCCTTGATCAGAGCTATAGATAATTCCCTCGCCGCCCGGTTGCCAGACCGGCTGCCTGTCTGTGGCCGTATCATTCGTGACCTGAACGGGAACGCCTCCTTGAATCGGCATTCTCCATATATCAAACTGCCCATTTTTACTGTCGGCATATGCAATGCGGTCTTCATTGGGCGAGATGCTAAAGTCCTGAGTCAACGCCGTTGCCGGATCAAAGCTGGTTAGCTGAGTCGTCTGCCCTGATGCAACATCAAGTGCGAAGAGATTATGATCTATTGAGTAGTAGATGGTTCGGCCATCCTTCGACCAATGCGTAAGTTGGCCGAACGTGTTCTCAAGAGTTTTGAGCAGCGTCGGCGTGCCGCCCATAAACGGAATTTTCCAGATGGCATACTGATTCCCACGGTCCGAGATAAAGGCGATTTGCTGATGATCGGGCGACCAGATCGGCGACCGATCCGTCCAGTCGCTGTTGGTGATCTGGATCGGGTCGCCGCTTGGCTCTCCGGCTGTGACTTGCTTGATCCAGATATTGCTGTGCCCGGTTTTCGTCGAAGAAAAAGTCATCATTGCCCCGTCAGACGAAAAGCGGGGAAACGTGGCTGGCGCTCCCGGCTCCACCTTCCAGCTTGTGAGCTGCGTCATTCGCACAGGAGGTATGGAATTTTCGGGAGCCGGGATTTTAGTCGAAATTGCCCAGACAACTCCTACCGCGATCAAACCCAATGTCGCTATTGCAGCGGCCACAGTCTTCCAGTTTAACGTGATGCGTTGAAAGATCGAAACGACTGAGATAAGGAAAAGAAATCGCGTGATGCGTTCTTTCCAGCCGGTATCTTCTTCAATAATGACGTGTATATGTTCTCTTTCTAAAATCACGTCAGTCTCTTCGTACACAAACTCCTCATGCACCTC
>DATEKX010000003.1:0-3771 GCA_035277165.1 Blastocatellia bacterium
CGCAACATCGAGCCTGTAACACGCGAACTGCGCGCATGGCTCGAAGAGAAGATTCAAAGCGTGGAGGCGAGCGCGGGCCAGAAGATTGCGCAGGCGCGGTTCGTCGTCTACGGCAAGTCGGTTTACCCTGATGCGACCTTCAGCCTGCGAATCAGTTATGGGAAAGTGCTCGGCTATGAAGAGGACACAACGCTTGTGCCCTACAAGACGACTATGAATGGATTGTATGATCGCGCTGAAAGCTTCGATGAAAAGCATCCTTACGATTTGCCGAGAAGGTACAAAGAAGGCAAGGCCAAGCTCGACCTTTCAACGCCGATGAACTTTGTTTACACGGCTGATACGATTGGCGGTAACAGCGGCAGCCCGGTCATCAACACATCAGCCGAGATAGTCGGATTGAATTTCGACAGCAATATTCAAAAGCTGCCGAACCGCTACTGGTACGTCGAAGAGAGCGAAGGCGGGCGAGCCGTCGCTGTGCACAGTTCAGCGATTATCGAGGCGATCAAGAAACTCTACAACGCGGATAAATTGGTTCAAGAAATCACTGGCCGGTAAACGAACTGGTCATCTGATTCTGAAACTTGATTGGACTAAAAAGGAGCTTGTGATTATGAAGAAAGTATTTCTCATAGCATTACTTTTAATGATGCCTGCAATCAGCGGTACAGCGCAGACAAACGCTCCGCTGTTATTGCAGAAACCCACTATCAGTCGTACTCAGATTGCTTTCGCCTATGCGGGTGATCTGTGGACAGTGAGCCGCGAAGGCGGCAGCGCTGAACGGATTACCACTGGGGCTGGCACCGAGACCGATCCGATCTTTTCGCCCGACGGAAATTGGATTGCCTTCACAGGCGAATACGACGGCAATGTTGATGTTTATGTCGTGGCTTCGACGGGCGGAGTCCCCAGGCGTTTAACATATCACCCCGGCCCGGATGCGGCGCTGGGCTGGACGCCGGACGGCAAACAAGTGCTCTTCCGCTCGCCTCGCAACAGCTATTCGGGATTCAACAGACTTTTCACCATGCCTGTTGAAGGCGGTTACCCAACAGAGATAGCTCTCCCGATGGGGCAGGAAGCATCTTACTCGCCTGACGGACAACGGCTGGCATATCTTCCGCTCGCTCGCGCGTTCGCGCAATGGAAACGTTATCGCGGAGGGCTGACGACAAAGATATGGCTCGCGCAGTTGTCGGATTCCAGCGTCGAAGAGATTCCGCGACAGAACTCCAACGACTTCAACCCGATATGGGTCGAAGGGAAAATTTATTTCTTATCTGATCGCAACGGCCCTGCAACGTTGTTCGCATACGACACGGCGACAAAGAAAGTCTCGCAGTTGATTCAAAACAACGGGCTGGACATCAAATCGGCTTCAGCCGGATCGGGCGCAATCGTTTACGATCAATTCGGCTCATTGAATCTCTACGATATAAAGTCGGGCAAGACGCAAAAGCTCGACGTAAAACTGGCTGGCGATTTGCCGTCCGTGCGCCCGCACTTCGCGAAAGTAGCCAATCGAATCACAACTGCGTTGCTATCGCCTACGGGCGCGCGAGCGGTATTTGAAGCGCGCGGCGAAATCATCACAGTGCCCGCCGAAAAAGGGAACGCTCGCAATTTGACGAACACGACAGGCGTGATGGAGCGCGACCCTGCGTGGTCGCCAAACGGCAAATGGATAGCCTACTTTTCAGATGAATCGGGCGAATACGTTTTGCACCTGCGCGAGCAATCAGGCATGGGCGAAGTCAAAAAAATCAATCTCGGCAATCCGCCGTCGTTTTTCTATTCGCCGGTCTGGTCGCCCGATAGCCGTAAGATCGCTTACACAGACAAGCGGCTCAACCTCTGGTACGTAGACATCGAGAAAGGCACGCCCGTCAAAATTGATACGAACACGTATGACAACCCTTTCCCGGTGCTCAACCCCACGTGGTCGCCCGACAGCCGGTGGATAACTTACACCAAGCAACTCAAGAATCGTTTGGCTACAGTCTTCATCTATTCGATTGAATCGGCAAAGACCGAACAGGTAACAGATGGCTTGAGCGATGCGCAATTCGCATCGTTCGACAAAAACGGCAAGTATCTCTATTTCGCCGCAAGCACAGACGCGGGGCCTGCGAGCGGATGGCTCGATATGTCGAGCTTCCCGCATCAAATCACCCGCAGCATATACGCAATCGTGTTGAGCAAGACCGATCCATCGCCGCTCGCGCCTGAAAGCGATGAAGAGAAGGTGCAGGAAGAAAAGAAGCCGGAAGACGCAGCAGCACCGGCAACTCCCGGCGCGGACAAGCCTCCCGCAAAGAAAGAGGCTCCATTAGTGAAGATCGATTTTGAAAACATCGGCCAGCGAATCATTGCGCTGCCGATTCCTGCGCGCAGTTATCAGGGAGTATATTCAGGCAAAGCGGGCACGATCTTTATACTCGAAGCCGCGCAAGCTCCGGTCGGAGTGCCGCCCGGATTGACGCTGCACAAGTTTGATCTTGAGAAACGCAAGCTTGATAAAGTGGTTGAAGGCATCTCGGGTTTCCTGAACGGGAACGTCGCTTTCGACCTGTCTGCGAATGGCGAAAAGATTCTGTTCGCGCAAGGCCCGCCTACGGCTCTAAGGTGGACAATCGCGCCAACGATGCAGCCGATGAGGCCGGGTGAAGGCGCGCTCAATCTGAGCGAGATGCAGGTCTATTCAGACCCGAAAGCCGAATGGAAGCAGATGTACAAAGAAGCGTGGCGCATTCAGCGCGACTTCTTCTACGACCCGAACCTGCACGGGTTGAATTTGAACGCGGCAGAGAAAAAGTACGAAGTATATCTAGACAACCTTGCTCATCGCGCTGACCTGAATTACCTGTTTCAAGAGATGCTCGGCAATATGTCGGTCGGGCATCATAACTCCGGCGGTGGTGATATACCGCAGGTCGCGCCTGTTCAAGTAGGCTTGCTCGGATGCGATTACAAGATCGAGAACGGGCGTTATCGTTTCGCGCGGATTTATAACGGCGAGAACTGGAATCCACAGCTTCGCGCACCGCTCACTCAACCGGGCGTTGATGTCAAAGTCGGTGATTACCTGCTCAATGTGAACGGGCGAGAAGTTCGTTCGGCGGACAACGTCTATAGCTTCTTTCAAGAAACGGCAGGCAAGTCTGTCATCATTCGCGTAGGCCCTGACGCAAGCGGCGCAAACTCGCGCACAGTGACGGTCGTGCCTGTCGGTGGCGAAGGCGGACTCAGACAGTTGGCATGGATAGAAAGCAACCGCCGCAAGGTTGACCAGATGACCGGCAGTCGCGTGGCTTACGTTTACCTGCCCAACACTGCCGGAGCAGGCTTCGTCAATTTCAACCGCTACTACTTTTCGCAGATCAATAAAGAAGGCGCAGTCATTGACGAGCGATTCAACGGCGGAGGCACTGCGGCTGATTACATCATTGATTACATGCGAAGGCCATTGTTAAATTTCTGGATGACGCGCGAAGGCGAAGACTTTACGACTCCGGTCGGGTCAATCTACGGGCCGAAAGCCATGATAATCAACGAGTACGCAGGATCGGGCGGCGATGCCATGCCGTGGTACTTCCGCAAAGCAGGCATCGGCCCGCTGGTCGGCAAACGCACATGGGGCGGACTGGTAGGAATTTACAGCTACCCGACGCTGATGGACGGAGGTCAGGTGACTGCGCCGCGCGTAGCTTTTTATAATTTGAACGGCGAATGGGACGTAGAAAATCACGGCGTTGCACCTGACAT
>DATEKX010000004.1:0-4996 GCA_035277165.1 Blastocatellia bacterium
GGCCGGGGCAAGCTCGACGAATTGATCATACGCAGCCTTCAACTCGGCGCGGACGCGATCATATTCGATCAGAACCTCTCGTCGGCGCAGGTGCGGGCCATCAACGAAGCGACCGATTTGAAGATCATAGATCGCACGCAACTCATCCTGGACATCTTCGCCCAGCGCGCGCAGAGCCGGGAAGGAAAGATTCAAGTCGAGCTGGCGCAGTTGAAATATATGCTGCCGCGATTGACAGGCTCAGGCACAGAGATGTCGCGGCTGATGGGCGGAATCGGCGGACGCGGGCCGGGCGAAACAAAACTCGAAGTTGATCGCCGTCGCGTGCGCGATAGGATTCATCATCTCGAAAAGCAGATCGAACAAATTCGCACGAGCCGTCGCGTGCAGCGAGCGAGGCGAGAGCGGCGCGATCTGCCGATCATATCAATCGTCGGTTACACGAACGCCGGAAAGTCTACGCTGCTGAACGCGCTCACGGAATCCTCGGTCGCGGCTGAAGATCGGATGTTTGCGACGCTCGATCCGACTAGCCGAAGGCTAAGATTGCCGCGCGATCAGGAAGTTATTATCAATGATACAGTCGGTTTCATACGCGACCTGCCGCCGGATTTGATTACGGCTTTTCGCGCAACGCTTGAAGAGATGGAAGGGTCGGACATATTGATTCATCTGGTTGATGCGAGCAGCCCGCAACTTGAGAATCACATTGCTTCGGTCGTTAAGATACTCGAAGAACTGAACCTGTCAGAAATTCCACGTTTGCTCGTCTTCAACAAGGCCGATCTTTTGAATGAAGACGAGCTTGAAAACATGAAGCGCGCGCATCCGGCAGTTGTAATCTCGGCGCTTAATCGCAATTCACTTTTGCCTATGATCGAACGCGTCGGCGAAATGCTCGATGACGTGGCAGCGAGCAAAAGCAGACGAGATATAAAGGAAACCGCACAGGCGCTTGAAATGAGATAAGGAGCGTAGGAGGAAAACATGAGCAATCGTTTTGAGCAGCAAACAGATGAAAAAGCGCAATTCCGCCAGGAATATGCAACGCAGCAAAGCCAATTGCAAACGCAGGCTAAGAAGCGCTCGATGGGGTTGATTATCGGCGGCGTTGTGCTGGCGCTTTTGCTGATTTGGGGGATAGCTTCATATAACTCGCTGACCGGCCAGCGTGAAGAGGTAAGACAATATTTTTCTAACATTGACACAGAGCTTCAGAATCGCGCCGAACTGATTCCAAACTTAGTCGAAGTCGTAAAAGGCGTGACAAAACAGGAGCAGGCGGTCTTTGGCGAAATTGCGAACGCCCGTTCGCGACTGATTAACCCGCAGGCCACGCCCAATCAAAAGATCGAAGCTGATAACCAGTTGTCGGGCGCTCTTAGCCGTCTGCTGGCGCTTCAGGAAAGTTATCCTGAGTTGAAATCAAATCAGAATTTCTTGAAACTTCAGGACACGGTTGAGGGAACCAATCGCCGCATCGTCGTCGGACGACGCGACTACAATCAGAAAGCCACCGGATACAACACATCTCGTCAAAGCTTCCCTAAAGTTTTGATTGCGGGCATCCTCGGTTTCGATAGAGCCGAACTGTTTCAGGCCGATGAAGGCTCACGTAAAAACCCGGAAATCAAATTCTGAGCATCAACACAGGCGCGGCGAACGATGCGCGTTGCCTTTCGAGCGAAGCGGCGATTATTATGATCGCCGCTTTCATTTTTGCGCGATGCGAGGTGAGCTATGCCAGTCAAGGTTGAAAAGAACGGCCCCGTGACTACAGTCATTTTGAGCCGCCCGGAAGTCCGCAACGCGGTTGATCGCGAGACAGCCGAAGCGCTTGTCGCCGCCTTTCTCGCGTTTGATAAAGACGACGAGGCCAGGGCCGCAGTCTTTTATGGCGACGGAGGAACTTTCTGCGCGGGAGCAGACCTCAAGGCCATCGCTTCGGGGCGGCACAATCGCACGGAAGTCACAGGCGATGGGCCTATGGGGCCGTCGCGTTTGTTGCTCGAAAAGCCCGTCATCGCGGCCATCTCAGGTCATGCGGTCGCGGGCGGGCTTGAGCTTGCGCTCTGGTGCGATTTGCGAGTGATGGAAGAAGACGCGACGGTCGGCGTTTTTTGTCGTCGTTGGGGAATACCTTTGATTGACGGCGGGACTATACGGCTGCCGCGATTGATCGGACTCAGCCGCGCGCTTGATCTCATTTTGACAGGCCGAGCAGTTTCTGCTGCCGAAGCGTTGAGCTTCGGCCTCGCAAATCGCGTGGTCCCGAAAGGCACTGCTCGACAAGCCGCAGAGTCGCTCGCCCTTGAGATAGCCGCGTTCCCGCAAGTCTGTCTCAGAGGCGACCGGCTTTCAGCTTATGAGCAATTCGATTTGAGCTTTGAAGAGGCGCTCGCCAACGAGTTTAATCATGGATTGAATGCGTTGAAGGAAGAGACATCGGCAGGAGCCAACAGATTCGCAAGCGGCGCGGGCCGTCACGGGTCTTTCAACGATGAATGATATTTACAACTTTGCTCGGAATAAGATTCGCTTGAACGGATAAAAGTACGGGCGAGTGTCTTCGAGCGCGGCAAGCAAACGCTCGCGATATTGCTTCAAGAACTCTGCGTACAAATCGGCGGGCATGCGTTTTTCATAATCGGTCAGCAAAGTCCCCTTCACCCATTCGATAACGTCTTCCGGCGATTTCAAAACATGGCCGTAGACTTGCAGCCTGACTTGTTGTTCGCGATAACCCAGCCGGTACAACAACGCTGCGTACTCTTCCGGCTTCAACACGGGCCATTCGCGCTTGTAACCATTCATCGCTTCGCGAAACGGAGACTCGCCTGCTAATTCTGCCGCAACAGTGTGCGCCGGATGATCGTTGTTAGCCGGAACCTGCACGGCAAGCTGGCCTCCTTCGACAAGCGCAACGGTCAGTCGTCGAAGCACCTCTTCATGATTAGCCGTCCAGTGCAAAGCGGCGTTCGAGAACACGAGATGATAATGATGATCGGCGGTGAAATCACCGATGTCTTGCTGTGCGAATCTCAGCCCTTCGCCCGCGAGCGTTTCGGTTTTGGAAAGCATCGCTGCTGACGAATCTATTCCAAGCGTTTCGCTTGCGTGAAGATGCTCGTGAAGCAACTTCGTCAACTCGCCCGTGCCGCATCCCAGATCAACAACACGCATTGCGGGACGAGGCTCGACCATCGCCATCAAATCGAAGAAAGGCTGGCTGCGCTCGTTGCGAAACCGTTCGTACTGTGAAGGATTCCAGGAATCTTTTGACATGGAGTTTTATTTAAGCGCTTCGTTTAGCGAACCCGTGCGATAGCCTTCCAGATCAAGCGCGACGTACTTGAACCCAATCGCCTTGAGCGCCTCAGACATCCGTTGCGCCGTGTTTAAATCGAACGCGCGCAACATCTCTTCTTCTGCTATCTCTATGCGAGCTACGTCGCCGTGATGACGCACGCGAACCTGTCGAAAACCAAGTTGTTTCAGAGCGATTTCTGCTTTGTCCACCATTGAGAGCTTCTCGATTGTCACGACCTGTCCATAAGGCACACGCGAAGACAAACAGGCCGAAGCAGGCTCGTTCCACGTGGGCAGTCCTGCGCGCCGCGATAGTTCGCGTATGTCCGCTTTCGTCAATCCGCATTCTAAAAGCGGCGACTGCACATCGCGCTCGCGAGCGGCCTGCCTGCCGGGGCGATAATCGCCGACATCGTCTGCATTCGTGCCGTCGCAGATTACTTGAAACCCGCGCTCACGCGCCAATTCATTCAGCCTGGTATAGAGTTCAGTCTTGCAGTAGTAGCAGCGATTCGGCGGATTACTGGTGTAATTCTGATCCTCGAATTCTTCGGTGAATAACATCTCGTGACGTATGCCGAACCTGTTTGTGAGCTGGTCTGCGAGTTCGCGCTGAAAGGTCGGATACGATGCGCTGTCGCCCGTGACTGCAATCATTCGCTCGCCCATTTCGCTGTGCGCAACGTAGGCCAGATAGGCGCTGTCAACGCCTCCTGAAAAAGCTATCATCACAGAGCCATAGCTTTTGAGCAGCGCGCGAAGCCTTTGCTCTTTTTCTTCGAGCGAATCAAAGCGGGCTTCTCTTTTTTCTGCCTGTTTCATCATCACGATTTAATGCTACACGCTCTCCAGGTTAGTGAGCAACCAACCCTGTGTAACAGTGCCGCGAGCGGTACCGTTATTTGATATAATTGATTCGATGCCGTTACACACGACCGATGCCTTTGTGCTGCGCACCTACACGCTTGCCGAAGCGGACAAGATATGTGTCTTCCTGACAAAAGACATGGGCAAGGTGCGCGGAGTCGCGCACGGCGCGCGAAAGATGAAGAGCCGATTCGGTTCTGCGCTTGAGCCGTTCACCGAAGTCGCTTTGACGTTCTTTCAAAAAGAAGGGCGCGATTTGATGAGCGTTTCCAACTGCGAAATAGTGCGTTCGCAATTTCACATTGCGGCCAGAGATGTAGAGACCGCAAGCGCATTCTCTTACATGGCCGAACTCCTGAACGAGTTCCTGCCCGACCACGAGCCTAACGAGCGATTATACAGATTGGTGTCGGCCTCGCTTGAAGCACTTGAAGCAATAGAGGAGGGCAACGACCTTGCGCGAGTGCTGCGTTACTTCGAAACGTGGCTGTTGAGACTGGTTGGTTTCTTCCCTGACACGTCGCGTTGCGCCGCATGCGGCGAGCCAATAGCTGCGAGCGAGTCCGTTTTCCTGACTGTGGAAGGCGCGCCGAAGTGTTTTGCTTGTAGCGGCGGAAGAGGCAATGCGGTGAACGCCGATTTGCGAAATACGATTCGTGAGATGTTCCACAAACACCCTATGGAATTCGCTCGCAAGCGCGTCCTCTCGGATCACATAACGCAGATAGGCGAAATCAACTATCGCATCATTCGCCACGCGCTCGAACGAGACCTCAGGTCACGCGAAACGCTCAAACAGTTCTGAAAACGGCAAAAGGTA
>DATEKX010000005.1:0-5496 GCA_035277165.1 Blastocatellia bacterium
GTAGATGCCGAACGTAACGGCAAGCCCCCACATCACAGCGACTCCCCATCCGTCAATCGAGTTCGCAAACACGGCGGCAGCAACCGCCCCGTCGCCAACAAGTATGACGATGAACGTTCCCAAAAATTCTGCGATGCATTGAGCAGCTAGCGGCGTTGTGAATATGGCGTTCGCTTTTTCTTCCGCTTGCGATTGTCCTGTTGTTTCACCTATGGCTGCGGCTTTAGACATTAATCCTCCCGCGATCAGAGATATTTCTGCATGAACTGCAACACGCGCCATTCGGCTCGACGCGCAAACGCGGGCCAGCTTGCGCTCAAGATAGGCGTCGCGCTAGTCGCGTTCGACTCTTTCCACTTGTTCGACCAGCCCGACAAGTCCCACACCAGATCAGCGCCTTTGATGCCTTCCTTTGTCATGTTCTGGGACGGATTGCGACCGTTTTCCGCAAACGTGTTGCCGTGAATGAAAGTGTTTTCGGGCGTGGGGCCGACATCGAAAGCTGTGCCTTTCGGGAAGGCGACTTCGAGACTGAACACGGCAACTCCGAAAGTATCATTCCCGCGAATCTCGTTTGCCGTAACTTCCGTGTTGTCTGCTGCCATAACGAGAATGCCTGTGCCGGGCATAACATTGGCTACAATCGAATTTGGATTTGCGAAGTTCACGTGATTGTTGTTGATCACTCGATTGTTTCTGACTATGCAATCGCGCCCGACTTTCGAGACGTTGTTCGGGAGCACGAAGACCAGTATGCCGCCCGTGTTGTTATGCACGTAGTTGTTTTCGACAACTGCATTGATCGAATTTTCAATCTCGATGCCGGTGACGTTGTTGTAGGCTTCCGAGTCTCGGACAACGATGTCGCGCGACTGCCCGACGTAGAGCGCGGCGTCTGCGATTCCTGTCGCAACACATCGCTCGATTGTGACTCCTGTGCAGCTTACGGGGTAGAGTCCGTAAAGCCCTGTGTCGTCAATCTTCAAATCGCGAAACGTCACGTTTCGCGCGTGCTGCGCCACAACGCCGTTTGCGACGTAGTTTTTCACATCGAAGTTTTCAATCACAAAATTGCTGCCCGTTACAATCACGCCGTCTGAAAGTTTCTTCTCTCCATCAAACACGGGACGCGAACCCTGGGCTGCCACGCCGCGCATCGTGATGTTATCCAGATCAATCTTCACCTCTTCACGATAAACGCCGGGCATGACTTCAATAGTGTCTCCGGCTTGTGCGCGATCAACCGCCGCTTGAATTGATTCGCCATCCTTTACGGTTATCGTTTGCGGCTCGCGCTTTGCCGTCAGGTCTTTTTGCGAGCCTGTGTTGTGTTTTATGGCGAGCGCGCGAGCAGCATTTTCTATGCGAGGCACAACGGGCAATCCCGACGGCACACGATCAGGGAACTCAGGCGCGTTCGATTCGTCTACGAGCGCGTACATAAAGGCGATCAGGTCTTGCTTTTCTTCTGCGGTGATTGAGTAAGAATGAATCTTGTCGTCAACGCGCGGTTCTTTGAATCCGACGCCCGGGCCGCCGCCCGCCGCGTAGAAATCAATCACCTCTTCGAGCGTCTTCAATTTGCCGTTGTGCATGTAGGGCGGGTTTAACACGACGTTGCGAAGCGTCGGCACTTTGAAAGCGTACTTGTTGCCTTCGCCCTTCGTCACATCGAAGCGACCATAATCGGGATTGCTTGAATCAACTTCGGGCACGCCGATGATTTTGAAATCGCGGTTGGCGAAAGTCGGCATCCCGTGACACTCAAAGCAGCGCGTGCGGCCTGAGCGAAACAGGTTGAAGCCGCGAAGCTGCTCCTGCGTGAGCGCGTTGTGGTCGCCTGCGACGAAGCGATCAAAAGGCGCGTTGTTAGCCGTCAATCGTCGCTCGAATGCCGCGACCGCTTTGACCACGTTATCGAAGTTCACGCCTGAGCCATTCGCGCCGCCGAACGCCGAATCGAACTTCTGCGCGTATTCCGGGATAGCTTTCAACTCGCCCACAAGCGTGTCGGGATTTTCAGCCATCTCGATGTCGCTCGTGATCGGGCCTTTGGCCTGTTCTTCGAGATCAGGCGCGCGGCCATCCCAAAACTGCATGTGGTTGAACGTAGCGTTCCACAGCGAGGGCGCTCCGCGTTTGACGACCGAGCCGCCCGTGCGTTCCGGCCCGACTCCCTTTCCGCCTTTGCCAATCGAAAGTCCGTGCCCGTCGCTGAAACCCAGATCAGGATGATGGCAGGTCGCGCAGGAGATGTCGTTTGCGCCTGACAGGACGGGGTCGAAAAACAACAATCGTCCAAGCGCGATTCGCTCATCGTTTTTTGGATCGGTAGTCAGGTTGTCGGCGGGTATCACCATCGCGGGGAAGTCTTTTTTGAGACCGCCGCCGCCCGTTGCTACTCCGACTGTGCCTTCATCGCCTGTGAACTCTGCGGGCGCAGGCCATACGCCTAATGCGACGAAGCCCGCGACCAACACAACGAACAGCGCAACTATCAATCGCAGCCAGAGTCGTCGCGGTTTCGTGCGACTGGTTGACCCGGAGTGGTCGAGCGGCATTTGTTTTGCAGACGCGGTCATAAGGAGCCTCCTGATTATTCGGCCAAAGCGAAATTGATTTAGTGGGAGTAGCGATTATATTTAACTCGCCGCGCAAGTCAAAGAAGAATAGGATCAATTTAACGCAGAGGTTGAAATATTATTTTCTCTGCGACTTCTCTGCGTCCTCTGCGTTTCTGCGGTGAACTTTTTCGTTGAGGCTTGCAGCAATGCGAGCGGCTATCGAAGCGTTGTTTACAAGCAGAGCGCGATTCGTTTTGAGCGTGTTGCCTGCGGTGATTCGCTCTAGTTCGGCAAGCAGGAACGGCGTGAGCGCTTTGCCGCGAATCTCGCGACGCTCTGCCAGTGTTACAGCTTCTCGGACGGCTTGTTCTGCTTCCTCGAAAGGAATCTCCAACTCTTCGGGCACAGGCGCGCACACAAGCACCGCCGAATCATTGCCCGCTTGCCAATGATTTATGGCAACCTCAGCCGCTTCGTCGGGTGTTTCGACTGTGATGTCTACTGCGAGTTTGCTTCGGCGAGAGTAGAAAGCAGGGAACTCTTCCGTTTGATAGCCGACCACGGGCACGCCGAGCGTTTCAAGTTGCTCGATAGTTTTTGGCAAATCGAGAATCGCTTTTGCGCCCGCGCAGACGCAGATCAACGGTATGCGCGCAAGCGCCGTCAGATCAGCCGATATGTCAAATGTTTCGCTCGCGCCTCTGTGCACGCCGCCGATTCCTCCGGTTGCGAATACCTTCAACCCGCCGCGCTCTGCAATCCGCATAGTGGCTGCCACGGTAGTCGCTCCCCATCCGCGCCGCAGCATCACGCCAGCCAGATTGTTCAGCCCCACTTTATCAATTCGTTTTCCGCCCGTCGTTTTCGAATTGGCAAAGACCATCACTTCATCTTCGCTCAGTCCTATCGTAGCGACGCCGTCAACTATGGCGATGGTCGCAGCCGTAGCCCCTTCGTTTTGCACAGCGGCTTCGCAGGCGCGAGCGGTTTCGATGTTGAGCGGGTAAGGCAACCCGTGCGCGATTACAGTTGATTCGAGCGCGACGACCGGATGGTCTTCATCGAGCGCGCGGCTCACAGTTTCTCGGATGCGAATCGATTTCTTGTTCTTCCAGTTCATATCAATGCGTTTTAACGCGGATGATTAAGATAGTTCGATTTGGCGAGCATGCGCAAATGAATCAGTAGCCGCTGCTTTTACACAACTCAGATGGGCAGTTATACTTTTCGCGCTGAATTAAAATTGCTCTTTCAGGAGGCGCGTGTAGATGGATATGGATAACGTACTGACTATAATTCTGGGCGGCGGCGCAGGGCAGAGGCTTTATCCTCTAACAAAGTTGCGCGCAAAGCCAGCCGTGCCGCTGGGCGGCAAGTATCGCCTCATTGATATACCGGTTTCAAATTGCATCAACTCCGATCTGCTCCGCATCTTCATACTCACGCAGTACAATTCCGCATCGCTTAATCGCCACATCACGCGCACGTTTCGCTTCAGCCAGTTCACCGAAGCTTTCGTCGAGATAATAGCCGCGGAGATCACGCCCGATAGTTCGGAATGGTTCCGAGGGACAGCCGATGCCGTGCGCCAGTCTTTCTTTCACCTGGACGATTACAAAGGCGATACGATACTGGTTTTGTCAGGCGATCATCTTTATCGCATGGACTATCGCGATTTCGTATCAAAGCACGAAAAGACGAATGCAGACATCACTATTTCCGTTACGGCGGCGCGCGAGGAAGACGCTACAGGATTCGGGTTGCTCAAGATTGACGAGACGGGCCGCGTCATTGAGTTCAGCGAAAAGCCGAAAGGCGAAGCCTTAGACCGGATGCGCGTTGATACGACTAAGCTGGGTTTATCGGCAGAGCAGGCCGTGCGCCGCCCCTTCTGCGCTTCGATGGGAATCTACGTTTTTCGCAAAGAGGTACTGCGCCATTTTCTGCTCGAAGAGATGCCCGAAGCTACTGACTTCGGCAAGCACATCATTCCCGAAGTGCTGTCGCGTTATAACGTGCAGGCACACCTGTTTGACGGCTACTGGGAAGACATCGGGACGATAGGCGCTTTCTATCGCGCGAATCTTGAGATGACGCTGCCGCTTCCTCCATTCAATGTATTCGATACCGAAGCTCCGATGTACACGAGGCCGCGCTATCTGCCCGGCTCGAAACTGCTCGATTGCCGTATACAGAGTTCGATCATCACGGAAGGGTGCATCATCAATGGCGCGACCGTGACCGATTCGATAGTCGGTATACGCAGCCGCGTAGAACACAGCGCGCGACTTGAAGGCGTATTGATGATGGGGGCCGACTTTTATCAAACGCTCGAAGAGATGCAGGCGGACATAGATAGCGGCCTGCCGCGAATCGGCGTAGGGCCGAATTGCTATATACGCCGCGCGATTATTGATAAGAACGCGCGCATCGGGTCAGGCGTGCGTATCACCAACGAGGCGCATCATCAGGAGTACGAAGGCGACGGCTACGTCATTCGAGACGGCATAGTCATCGTCCCGAAGAACGGCATCATCCCTGACGGCACGGTTATCTAAAGGGCGTTAGCTTTTAAATATGAACGCGCTTTTGGAAATTGACTGGAAATCTGTATTCATCCCTTCGGGGCACCTCGCCGAAATATTTCTGCGCGGAACTATTATTTACCTCTTTCTCTTTTTTTTACTCCGCATCTTGAGGCGTGAAGCAGGCGCTATCGGCATCTCTGATTTGCTGGTCGTCGTTTTAATTGCCGATGCATCGCAAAACGCGATGGCTGGCGAATACAAATCAATCACAGAAGGAGTAGCCCTGATAGCAACAATCGTTTTCTGGGATTACTTTCTGGACTGGCTTGGTTACAGGTTCCCGAAAATCCGGCGGCTGCTTCAACCGGCCCCGTTGTTACTGGTCAAAGACGGGCAAATGCTCA
>DATEKX010000006.1:0-4717 GCA_035277165.1 Blastocatellia bacterium
CGTCACGCGCACGAGGTTGTTGTCGTAGCGCGGCAGTTGAAGCAGTTGTGTCTGGCGATCAAGCGATACGTAAACGGTATCATCATCGAAAGCGATTGCTGCGAGTGAGCTTCGCGGAATTTCCGCGACATAGCCGCCAATGAGCGGAAGCGAGCGTTTGACGCGCCCGCCTTTTGAATTGATGTTCTCATCAATCTGATCGAGACTTACCCGCGTCTGAACAATAACGCGCACGCTTTCGCTCGCAGTCGAAGTCACATCAAAAGCCATCTTTTTTAGTTCAGGCGAAAGCTTGCTGTCCTCCTGAGCAAACGCTTGATTGGCTGCGCTTGCTATTGGTGTGAGGGGAGCGAGGTTGATGCTCAGAATCAGCACAAGCATCAGCATAGTGAAATTTTTTATTGTTCTCGATCTTTTCATTATCTTCGCCTACTCAAACACTCTGCCCGATTTTAAACCCATGATTGAACGAATTTGCGTTGGTACATATACAAGCCCGGTGCCAGTCCGCGATCAATTTCGCGGGCTTTGCTAACTGCCCATGCTGAAAAGATTTACACAACTCATCAGCATATGTGATGAACAACATATTTAGGCAGTTTGAATTTATTCGGTCAGCTTGATTCGTTTGATTCAGTCAGAGTGACATTAACGTCAAACGAGCAAATTTCTAATGACCGGCAGGAATTCCGAGATGACTAGAGGCTTTCGCGCGCAGGCCGATGCTCCTGCGTCAAGCGCGGATTCAATGGTTGTCTGGCCGTAGGCTGTGATAACAAGGATGGGAACCGAAGCAGTCTCTTCTTTGAGGCGTATGCTGCGCGTAAGCTCTATGCCGTTGATGCGCGGCATATTGATGTCTGTGATGATGAGATCGGGTTTGTGCTCGGCTGTCACGGCAAGCGCGCACTCTCCATCAGCCACTGTGACAACTTCGTACCCTTCATCTTTCAATACCAATGAAAGCACATAGCGAGTATCAAAGTCGTCTTCAACGATCAAAATCTTTTTTGACATTACAGCCGATCCCCCCTTGAACAATAGGGCAATAATTTTATCACTCACTATTTTGAAATAAAATACTTAATAAACGCCGATGAGATAAAAAGCTGATTCTGAAACTTTTTTTATCTTACAGCGACTTCCTCAATAGCCTCAAACCGCTTAGTGAAATCGCATCCATAATACCCATCGTTTCCAATTTTTCGAGGAATGTTTTTACTGAGATATTACAGTCGTTCCCATTAGCCGCGCAGGAGCGCAAGGTCAACGACTATCGGATCGTGGTCGGAAAGCGCGCGTCCGTTATGCGCGAGGTTGTTGAACGTTTGAGCATCAACGCTCGTCACGCCCGTTTCAGCATCTATCATCTCGTTTGCTCTGAGCGCCTTCATTCCACGCGCGGCAAGCCAATCGAGTCGGAGTTCAAGCGACAGCCCGCCGGGGCCGATTCGCCGGTTCGCCCATTTTCTTATTGGCGATGGCAGCCCGCGCGAATCATCCAGATTTGAAACCATGCTACGCGCCGTAGCTCGCCTGTCATTGAGCGCGGCAGTTTCATAACCGAATCGCGCGAGTTCAGTTATGGCTTGCTCTTTCTTTTCAGGGTAAACGAGTCTGCGGGCGAGTTTATTACGGTTGCTGCCTAAAATCAGAGCCGTGTTTTTCATCGCGCGCCACCGATTGCCGCGCGCGAATGTGTGAGTGTTGAAGTCCCCGCCTAGAATCACACTTCTGTTGTTTTGTTGATCCTTCACGCGCGCGTCTATCGCGCACAGCATCGCTCGCATCTGACGAGCGCGGCATCGAGGCGTGTTGACGACATCAAGGTGCACGGTCGCAGTTGTAAAGATTGCATCACAAATCTCAAGGTCAAGAAGGATTCCCATGCGCCCGCCGAGTCGCTTTTCGGCGCTCTCGAAATTATTCTCGCAGCGCGGCAGTCGAACTACCTGCGGGTTCGAGAAATTGTGTCTGGTCAAAATCGCATTGCCGTGAAGCGCCGACGTGTTCTCGCCCGTCAGACTCAATTCCTTGCCTGTGCCTTTAGTCATCTCAAGGTACTCGACGCCGTAAACAGCGTGAGCCGAAAGAGCGCGGCTGAGTTCGAGCGCGACGTTGTAATTGCCTGAGCGCAGCATTCCGTCGTCAAGCTCGTTCAGCAACAAAAGGTCTGCGAAGCGGAGCACCGGGTGATTGTTCAAGACTTCGATTATTCCGTCGAGCCTTGTGCCGCGCTCTATGTTCCACGCGACGACTCGCAGAAAAGAGCGCAGTCGAGGCTGCGTGTTTGGCGACTTGTATATTTTCGGCTCGTCAAACAAGCGCCCTAGCTCCGCTTTGTGCGCTCGGAAAAAATCGGAGCGGCGAAGCTCGTCAAATGTGGCGAAGCGTTGAAGCTCTTTTACCAGATGATGATTGCTTGCTATTGCCTGTTCGGCGGTTTCGGTGCGTGACGATTTCATTTGTGTTGTCAGTAGTCTAAAAAAACAACGTACCACGAACAACCGGCGGCTGACCACTCATCGCGAGCAACCAAAATCATGAAGTCAGATTCTAAGGGCCTGCGCGTCGAGATTGTTTTTGATATGCTCTCACCCGAATTACAATTGACCTCACCATTGGAGGATGAGAAGAATGGCAGACGCAGCGATTGCTTCGGTCAGAAGCGGCGGTTTCAGACAGCTCGAATTCTATGCCTTCAGCGTCATTGCTTTTGCGGCTAAATCGTTCCTGCTCATCAGGCTGCCCTATCGCCCGTGGTATGAAAACGTGCTCTATACGAGCTTGATATTGGCATCGCTTTATTGTTTCTTCAGGTTCAGGCAAGGCATGCGATTCCCGCCTTTCGTCATCTTCTGCCTCGCGGCAGCGGTCGGCGTAGACGTGTTGGGAAATCTCTTGCACCTTTACGGCAAGCCATTCGGGCCGCTGCCTGATTATGACGAGTTCGCGCACTTCTTCGGCTCAGGTTTTTCGCTCGTGCCCGCGATGTGGTTGCTCAGAACCACGACGCGGCGACTGGGATTCAGGCTCCCTCAAGGACTCGTATCTTTTCTTTCAGTCACCGTCGCTTTCAGCTTTTGCAGTTGGTATGAAATTCTCGAACTGTGGGACGAGCTGTTCTACGGAGACTTCCAGCGCATATGGTCTTTGCATGACACTGCAAACGATCTTCAGTGGGATCTGTCAGGCATAGTGGTCTTTGCGCTCATAGCATCGTTGGTATGCAAGCTGATAGACGAAAAGTGTGTTCCGCCGGAACATCACAGCGGCCCGCAGCCGAATTCATTACATCGATCAAAATAACCGAATCTTTCAAAGATCAGGTCAGTTTGATGTTCCGGTTGAATCTGTTTTACAATCATGCGAATTGCAACTCACTGCTTGCGTAGTTCGCTAAAATGTTAATCAGTCTCGCGTTTATGCCATAGCCGTTCACAAAGAATGTAGCCTGATCTTTTAATAACGACTTGCGGCACGGCTATTGAAAGGTGGATAGTTGATTCTTACAGTGTCCTGACGTTTAAGAATTCGTATCCCCGGCAAGTGATCCGCTGTTGCATTGAAAATAAGATTGGATGTGGTTTTCTATAAGAAATCTGCGGTATTCAACCTCCCCAAATATTTGTCACCGAATGTCTATTCGTTCTTAGAGAGAGGGAGATCATAAAAGATGGGAGTGATCTTAGACGAGCAGGCGCAGCTACAGGCAGATGTGCAGAAGCGCATAGAGGAGGCTTTGCGCGAGGCCGAGCAAAAAGCAATCGTCGAATACGAGAAATTGCTTGATCGGCTTGCCAGTCTCGCTCAAGAGTTTGGCGTCGCGCGCGACCTCAAAGAGATATATCACGCGCTGCACAATTTCGCTTTGGCTTCGACTCCGTGTTCGAACATCTGCATTTCTTATGTTGAGCAGGGATTTCGCACTCCGGTCTATGGCTGTTGCGATGGCCAGGAAATTGATCTGTCCGAAGTGGCTCCTATAAAGCTGCGCGAAGACAGCCCGCAGGGCCGCGCGCTGTCAACCAACAGCATCGTCATCCTGAACGATTTTCAAAAGGCTTACGAGGTCCGCAAATTAGTTCAGGTAGCTTTTGATGTTGACCCGCGCACGCCGCATTCTTCTCTTATCGCTCCAATATCAGTAATGGGAAGAGTTATCGGGTCTGTCGAAATACAGGCCATGCAACGCGAAGCATTCAATCAGGAGCACGCGGTTGCAATGCGAATGGCTGCAAACCTCGCTGCGGTTGCCATCGAGAATGTGCGATTGTTCGAGCGCGAGCGCAAACACGAAGAACAGCTTCGCCAGTCGCAAAAGATGGAAGCCGTAGGCCGACTTGCAGGCGGCGTGGCGCATGACTTCAACAACCTGCTGACCGCGATTCTGGGCTACGGCCAGTTGATGCAAACTCGGCTCGATCAGGCAAGCCCCTTGCACCGCGAAGTCGAAGAGATACTGAAAGCAGGCCAGCGAGCCGCATCCTTAACTCGTCAGTTGCTCGCGTTCAGCCGCAAACAAGTGCTCCAGCCGAAGGTGCTCGACCTCAACGCGGTAGTCACGGACATAGACAAGATGCTCGCTCGCCTGATTGGCGAAGACATCGAAATAATCGCTTTTCCCGACCCCAAACTTGGCCGCGTAAAGGCTGACCCCGGCCAAATCGAACAAGTGATAATGAATCTGGTCATCAACGCCCGCGACGCCATGCCG
>DATEKX010000007.1:0-4225 GCA_035277165.1 Blastocatellia bacterium
TGTCGAGCCGTAGCCGAGAACTTCCGCATAGATGTGCGCGCCGCGCTCAGCAGCAAGCTCTAAATCTTCGAGAACGACTATTCCTGCGCCCTCGGCCAGCACGAACCCGTCGCGATTTGCGCTGAACGGTTTACACGCGCGTTCAGGCGGGTCGTTTTTCGTAGAAAGCACGCGCATCTCTTTCCAGGCTTCCATCACCACCGGCGTAACGGGCGCGTCAGCGCCGCCCGCTATCATTCGTTCGGCGTGGCCGTAGCGAATCATATGAAATGCGTGGCCTATCGCGTTTGCGCCCGACGAGCAGGCAGTGGTGATAGTGATGTTCGGCCCGCGAGTCTTGAACCTTATCGCAATGTTTGATGACGAAGCGTTATACATTGATTTTGGAATGGCGATGGCCGAACGCCTCCCTTTTCCATTTGAAAAGAACGCGCCGCAGAACTCTTCAATCGAACCTTGTCCGCCGAAACCCGTGCCTAAAATGACGCCCACGTCATAACTGTCAAGCTGGCCGTTCGTAAGTCCTGCTTCGCGTGTAGCCATCTGGGTCGCAGCGATTGCCATTTGCGATACGCGATCAAGTCGCGACATTTCGCGTTCATCAAAGAACTCTTCGGGCCGGAAGTCGCGGCACACGCCTGCGATATTAGTCTTCAGGTTCGATGTGTCAAAGACTTCTATGCGCGAAATGCCGCTGCGCCCTTCGGTAAGCGCAGACCAGAACACCTCGCGCCCGACTCCCGTAGGCGCGATGATACCGATTCCTGTTATTGCGACTCGTCGCATAATGAAAAGTGATAAGTGATGAGTAATGAGTTAGCAGAGAATTTTAACTCATCATTGATCACTTATCACTGAATAATTCCTAATCTCTTTCCTATTCTATGCATTGCTTCGAGCAATCGCCCTGCGTGCTCGTCCGTGTGCGTAGCCATACAGCTTATACGCAGAAGGCTATGCGCTACTGCGGGAGCAAGCACAGGGTTTGTGTATATGCCTTCGTCCATCAACTCCCAGAAAAATCGGCAGACCAGCACCTCGTCATCTACTACGACCGGTATTACCGGCGTGATCCCGTCAAACCCGGTATTGGCTTCGATGAGCCGGAATCCCAGCGCTACTAATTCGCGGCGAAGATGCGCGCTGTTTTGAAGTAATTGCTCGCGCAGTTGCGGTTCGCGCTCGATTATCTCGATGGCTTTAATCACGGCGGCGGCGTTTGCGGGCGCGAGCGAAGCCGAATAAACGAACGAGCGACTATGATGCTTGATGAACTCTATCACCTCGCGCCGGGCCGCTATGAATCCGCCGATGGAAGCAAAAGATTTTGAGAACGTCCCCATCACGATGTCAACATCGCTTTCAACTTCATAGTGCTCGGTCGCGCCGCGCCCCTGTCGCCCGAGCACGCCTATGCCGTGCGCTTCATCAACATACAATCGAGCGTCATATTTTTTCGCGAGCCGCACTATTTCTGGCAGATTGGCCGTGTCGCCTTCCATCGAAAATACGCCGTCAACTACTATCAAACGGCCTTCATCGGGCTGCAAACTTTCAAGGACTTTTTCCAAATCAGCCATATCATTATGGCGATACCGCGTCGTTCGCGCGAATGATGCCAGGCAGCCGTCGAGCAGGGATGCGTGAATGTTGCGATCAGCAATGATCACATCCCCTTTTTGAGCGAGGGTGGAAAGAGCGCCGAGATTGGTTTGAAATCCCGTCCCGAACACAAGCGCCGACTCGCGGCCCATAAAGCGGGCAAGCTCGTCTTCCAATCGCACGTGCAAGTCCATCGTGCCGTTGAGCATACGCGAACCCGAACAGCCTGTGCCGTATCGCGCAACGGCTTCAATGGCCGCAGCTTTGACTTCCGGGTTGGTCGTAAGCCCCAGATAGTTATTCGAGCCGAACATGAGGATGCGACGGTTTCCCATCATCACTTCGGCTTCGCCCGAATCCATGGTGCCGGAAAACTCTGTGAAGTATGGGTAAAGCCCCGCGCGACGAAACTCGTCCGCTTTAGTGTAGCCGATGGCTTTTTCGAACACGTCTTTCGCGGCAATGCGCGACGGCTGTTGCATAGTGCACACCCTCACTCGACTGAAATCGTTAAAACCCTTTTAGCTACGAGGGACCCTGCCGAGTCTAAGCTCCCTGTAATGCGGAGAATTATATCTAAAAATCACGTTAGGGCAAGCTGAATAAGTGGGCAAAAGGCATAATACAGAGGGCAGAAAGCAGTAGCCCGTAGATAAAGTGGCTTATCCGAGCGACCGATTATTGTCTTCCGCCTCTGGGCTGCTGAGTTCTGCCTGCTGTTTATTGCCGTTGCTTACTATTATCCTCGGCACTCGTTCGCTTATGCGGCAGGTCACTTCATACGAGATTGTTCCAAGAATTGCAGCTATTTCTTCCGCATTTATGTGATGGGCTCCCTGTGTCCCGATTATCATGACCTCGTCGCCTGTCTGAACATCGGCAACATCGGTCACGTCAATTATAGTTAAATCCATGCTGATGCGGCCTACGATAGGAGCAAACTGGCCGCGCACGATGACGCGGCCTTTGTTCAAGCGCGCACGCAGGCACGAGCGCCGTGACCGTAAGCGTCTGCTTTCAACGCAGGCATGAGAGCAACGCTCGGGCCGATCATCTTTTTTATCAAGCGGAAGTTGTGAACGAGATTGTCCAGATTGATCTCGGCCCATGTAGGGCGGCCTTGAGGGATGAATGATGCTGGCATTATTCCCGCCACATATTCTCGAAGCGAGTGAACTCTTTCAAGAAGGCCAGTTGAGCAGTTCCAGTCGGGCCGTTGCGCTGCTTGCCGATTATGAGTTCAGCAGTGCCGCGATTTTCATCGCTTTGATTGTAGACCTCTTCGCGATAGATGAAGCACACCACGTCGGCATCTTGCTCTATACTGCCCGACTCACGTAAATCGCTTAGCTGTGGGCGGTGGTCGCTGCGGGTTTCTGTCGCGCGCGATAACTGCGAGAGTGCGATGACGGGCATGTCTAATTCTTTCGCAAGTCCTTTGAGGTCGCGCGAGATTTGCGACACTTCCTGCTGGCGCGACTCGATGCGGCCCCGACCCGACATCAATTGCATATAGTCTATGACTAACAGGTCAAGCCCGTGTTCGGCCTTCAACCGACGAGACTTCGCGCGCATCTCAAGCACACCTGTGCCGGGCGTGTCGTCTATGAATATTTGCGTTTCGCAAAGCCGCCTGAGCGCATCGGCAAGCCGCGCCCATTCTTCGCGATTGAGATAGCCGGTTCGCAAGCGATGCGCGTCAACGCGCGCTTCCGAGCAAAGCAACCTGGACACGAGTTGTTCCGCAGACATTTCGAGGCTGAAGATGCCAACCGTGTTTCCGTTCTTCGCCGCGTACTGCGCCATGTTCAAAGCAAGCGCCGTGTTGTGGGTCACAACATATTCATCTGTGATGTAGAGTTGGGAAGGATGAGTGACTGCAATGCAACGCGCTTCTTCTTGCCGCACAGGTTCGATTGAAACAAATGTGGGCATCTTGCGCCGCTTCCTTGTTTGTGAAACGCGCGCGAGTTTCTCAGGCAGAGTGAAAAGGCTCTGCGGTTCCGGGTGCGCGATATTGATCACAAAAGATGGCCGCCCCTGTCTACGTTCGCCCTTATAAATATAAACGGGTTGCTTTCTGTTTTTCGTGGCCCATGCGCCCAAGGACCGCGCAAGCTCGACTACATCATCTGCAAGTTGTTCGCTCGAAGTTGAAAACCTTATAGAGCCGGTGCGCTCGGCCCATCCATCTGCGTCCAGCAAGCCTCTCAGCAACGCAAGCCTCGCTTCGTGTCGAGCCGTTTTGTATTGCTCAGGGATAAACCTGCTTTCACTTCGCCTACCCCACAGTCCCAAACTCTTTAGCTCCTCTTTCAGCGGGTTGGGCCACACTCCATACCGGCCCGCGCGGCGATGTCCTGCAGTTTGAGTGATGCGATAATCATATTTTCCAGCGTGGTTCACAGAGAATTCGGGGCCTAACCCGACAATCATCTGATCCAGCATCATTTCGCTTGCAGTTGAAAATCTCAAAGCGCCGAAGTCGCCTTCTCCAATCAGTGCCCCCAAAATCCAGGGGTCTATCGGCAACGCTTCGTCGTGACCAAAATCGCCCGAACACATATCTATCCAGAGCCGCTTTCGGTATCGCTTACGCAGAAGCAACGAGGCCACTTTTTCC
>DATEKX010000008.1:0-4038 GCA_035277165.1 Blastocatellia bacterium
AAGCGGCGCACCTTGACGTTCTCGCCGGTCTTGGCAGTCATTGAGGAAACAAGCGAGGCGACCGTCGTGTTTTGATCTTTGACGAAAGGCTGTTCCATCAAACAGACATCCTGATAGAACTTGCTCAACCGGCCTTCGACTATTTTATCGAGCACCTGTTGAGGCTTATTCGCGTTTTTCGGGTCCTGCTTCGCCTGCTCAAGCGCGATTTCGCGCTCTTTGTCCAGCAACTCTGCCGGAACTTCTTCTTTAGTGAGATAGCGAGGCTCGGCGGCGGCTATGTGCATCGCCAGATCATGCGTAAACGTGCGAAACTCTTCGCCGCGCGCGACGAAATCGGTCTCGCAATTGACTTCGACTAATACGCCTATCTTTCCGCCCGCGTGGATATAGGAATCAACGATTCCTTCGGCTGCGATGCGACCTGATTTTTTAGCCGCGCTCGCAAGCCCTCGCTTGCGCAAAAACTCGATGGCTTTCTCTTCGTCGCCCTGGCTTTCGGTAAGCGCGGCTTTGCACTCCATCATACCCGCGCCGGTCTTCTCTCTCAGAGCTTTGATCGCTGCTGGTGTTATAGCGTTTGACATTACTCCCTGACTCTCCCTCCCAAAATATGCAGGGGTGACCGGATGAAGTTGAAGGGGTGAATGTTTCGGTCACCCCTTAACCTTTCATCCACTCACCCCTTCATGATTTTATTCCGCTTCGGCTTTTTCGGCCTTCGGGGCATCAGCTACAGGATCGGGCGCCATATGGCCGGGCGCAGCTTCAGCGCCTTCCGGCGACCCGCCGCCTTCGCGTCCGAAAGCGCCCGGCACGTGCGAGGCGGACGGAACTGTGCGCGCGGGCACGCTCTCTTGCGCGCCGTCAGTTGATTCGTGATGGCCGCGATGGCCCTCGCTAGACATCTGAACGTCGTTCTGTGTCACTGTTGCGGCCACGCCTGCGCCCGAAGGAGCAGCAGTGGCAATATCAGATGCAACAGGCGAGAGCGATTCAGGCAGCGGAGGCGCTCCGGGCGGCACGTAAGTCGTGCGACGACCGCCGCGACGATCACCGCCGCGTCCTCGACCGCCCCGATCACGTCGCTCTCCACGCTCTCCGCGCTCTGGCCGTTCACCGCGAGGCGCTTCCGCGCCTGCTGCGACCGCCTCAGCCGCATCGCCTGCCTCTCCCATTTCGGCCCCGCCCTCTTTGAGCATCTGCTGACCTTCAACGATTGCGTCGGCCATCTTCGCTGCAAAGAGCCGAACGGCGCGCAACGCATCGTCGTTGCCCGGCACTATGTAATCAATGCCATCGGGGTTGCAGTTTGTGTCAACTATGGCGACCGTTGTGATGCCGAGTTTGTTGGCTTCACGGACGGCGATCTCCTCTTTGTTAGAATCAATGATGAAGATCACATCCGGCAGGCCCCGCATGTCGCGTATGCCTGCAAGGTTCTTGTCCAAAGCCGTGTGCTCGCGCTCAAGCTGGAGTCGTTCTTTCTTTGTAAGCGCCTCGAAGCGACCATCCGTTCGCATCGCTTCAATGTCTTTCATTCGCTGAATAGATTTTTGAACGGTCTGAAAATTCGTTAGCAATCCGCCCAACCATCTTTGATTCACATAATACTGGTTGCAGCGTTTTGCTTCTTCCGCGACGGCATCCTGCGCTTGACGCTTGGTGCCGACGAACAGAAACGATCTGCCGTCCATTGCCGCCTGAGTTACATACTTGACCGCTTCTTTGAAAAGCCGTTGAGTTTTCTGAAGGTCAATGATGTAAATTCCGTTGCGCTCGCCGAAGATGTATTCTTTCATCTTCGGATTCCACCGCCTGACCTGATGCCCGAAATGGACGCCAGCTTCAAGCAGTTCTTTCATCGTTACTGTAGCCAATCGTTCCTCCTAAAGTTGTATTGGTTTATGTACTCATCGGCCTGCGTCCCAATTGTTTCCTGCTGGAACAACCAATCGCTGGGCCGACAATGGAATTAGAGGTCAGAGGTTAGACGCCAGAGGTTAGTGAAAGACGATTCATTACTTTCACTAACCTCTGGCATCCAGCCTCTAGCCTCTACGCGTTAGCGTTTCGAGAACTGGAAGCGCTTGCGCGCGCCCTTCTGGCCGTACTTCTTACGTTCTTTCGCTCGCGGGTCGCGCGTGACGAAACCGGCCTTCTTCAAACGAGTGCGAAAATCGGGATTCAGTTCGATGAGCGCGCGCGTCAATCCGTGACGAACTGCGCCTGCCTGACCTGCTGGCCCGCCGCCGTCAACATTGACCAGTATGTCGAACTTGCCGACCGAATCTGTCAGATGAAGCGGCTGGCGTATGACCATGCGATGCACTTCGTTTTGAAAGTAATCTTCAAATTTGCGCTTATTGACAACAATCTCTCCGGTGCCGGGTTTGATGAAGACTCGCGCGGTCGCGCTCTTGCGACGGCCCGTACCGTAATTTTGAATCGTTTCTGCCACTATTAATTCTCCTTCAAATATGCGCCGTCTTTATTTCTTGCCCAGCTCATAGACTTCGGGCTGCTGCGCTTTGTGCGGGTGGTCTGTGCCTGCATAGACCTTCAGCTTTTTGCCCATGTGACGACCGATTGTGTTTTTCGGGAGCATTCCGCGAATCGCCGATTCGAGTATGCGTTCCGGGTGCTTCTGCATCTGCTTTTGAGCAGTGATTTCCTTGAGGCCGCCGGGCCAGCCCGTGTGATGGCGATAAACTTTGTCCTGCAATTTATTGCCTGTGAAAACCACCTTCTCGGCATTAATGACTATGACGTGATCGCCAACATCAATATAAGGCGTATAAGTCGGTTTGTTTTTCCCCATCAAAATACGCGCCGCTTCCGTAGCCAATCGGCCAACAGTTTTGCCGTCCGCGTCAATAATGAACCACTTACGGTTCTGCTCAAGGTTCTTCCCGCTCGGAATGAATGTGCTCATGGTGCGAATCTCCAAATTTTTCGTAAAGAAGACGAACAAAAAGAATACGAAATGGGCTTTTTATTGTCAAGCCACGTTCAAAACTCTTGTTATGTAATCTTTTTCGCGTGCTCGCCTGAAATTTAACTCAGCCTTCACAAGAAAAAAGTTGACATGCATTCGATACAGGTTTATCTTCAATCATCCGCTACGCGAGTTGTAGCTTTTTACGAAAAAAAATTGAACCTTGAAAGCTGCTGCGTGCGTAAAGATTTTTGGTCAAGCGGAGAAAGTTTGATGAGAAACGAATTCACACAATACATAGTTGAACGGGTCGGCGTTAGAAGCGGCGCAGAACTCGCGCTTCGCTTCCTTTGCGCCAAACCTGCTCCGTTCATCCAGACGGATTGGACTATGCTCAGGAAGACATAACCAGAAAAAGCGTCAAATGCGACAGCCGCCAGCGTCACTTTGACGTTGGCGGCTTTTGAATTTTACGGACGTTTTCAGCCGCCGGTTCAGAACAAAAAGAATTTTGACAATCGCTTTCCCGTGCCGCGCGTTTGTCAGCAACGGCTTCCCGACGGAAGCCTCGGAGCAAGCCATGAATTCGGCAACGTACAGGGAACTGCTCGGAAAGAATAAAATTTTTCGCAGGCTGTGGGCGGGCCAGATAATCAGCGAGCTCGGAACCTGGTTTTCCTTTATTGCAGAGCTTGGACTCGTGCGAATGTTTTCAGGTTCGCCGCTCGCCACGACTGCGCTGCTGGTGGCGCGGCTTCTGCCGTTTTTGCTTGTCGCGCCGCTTGCGGGCGTACTCGTAGACCGTCTTTCGCGCAAGCGGATACTGATAGCGACAGACCTGTTGCGCGCTTTGGTCGCGGTGCTCTATGTGGGCGCAGGGGCGCTTGGGTCTGTGAAACTGGTCATCTGTTGCAGCGTACTGATGTCGTCGCTCACGATGTTTTTCGAGGCGGCAAAAAACGCGGTGATACCGAACATCGTGACGCCGCGCGAGTTGTTGACGGCAAACGTGCTGATGTTTTCAACGCGGTTTTTGCAGTACACGCTCGGTTCGGCGCTTGGCGGGCTGACTGCCGCGCAGTTCGGCTACGATGTTGCTT
>DATEKX010000009.1:0-5166 GCA_035277165.1 Blastocatellia bacterium
GCGAGCTTCTGATCTGGGCGTGCGCGCGGCAGATGTTGCCAGCGCCGTGCGATTGATGATTTCGGGCGAAGATCAAATCTCGACTTACAAAGAAGGCGACGAACAGTATCTGGTCACGATGCAGTTGCTGCCCGAACAACAGAAAGACCGCGAAGTGCTTGCTCGCCTGATGATTCCTTCAACGAAGCTCGGGCAGGTGCGGCTCGACAATCTGGCGACAATCGAGCACGGGCTTGGGCCGTCGCGAATCGAGCGGTTCAATCGCCAGTTTCAAGTAACGGTCAATGCCAACAACGCGCCGGACTTTCCGCTCGACGCGGCGGCGCGAACCGTCAGCGACGAGATCAATAAAGTAGGCTTGCCGCCGGAATACACTTATCGCTTTCTGGGTTCGGTCAAAGTGTTGGACGAAACGACGACGAATCTGATCATGGCGTTTCTGCTCGCTTCGATCTTTATGTACATGGTTCTGGCGGCGCAGTTCGAGAGCTTCCTGCACCCGTTCACGATCATGTTGAGCTTGCCGCTTTCGATACCGTTCGCGCTGTTGTCGTTATGGCTGACGGGCCGCACGCTCAATTTATGGAGCGCGCTCGGCGTGTTGCTGCTGCTCGGCATCGTGAAGAAGAACGGCATACTTCAGGTTGACTACACGAACAAGCTGCGCGCAGAAGGAATGCCCGCGCGCGACGCGATCATTCAAGCCAATCACGTCAGGCTGAGGCCGATATTGATGACGACGCTTTCGATAATCGCGGGACTGATACCGACTGCGATTGGCATCGGGGCAGGTTCGGCGCAGCGGTCGGCCATCGCTGTGACGATCATCGGCGGGCAGAGTTTGTGTTTGATTCTGACGCTTGTGGTCACGCCCGTTGCGTATTCCATCTTCGCAGAGCTTGAAGAGCGCAGTCTGTTTCGAGGAATGCGGCAGCGGCTCGTGCGCGCAAAGCTTGCAGTCACGCGATTGTTTACTTTCTTCATCAACTAAATGCCGCAATTCAATCCTCAAGACCCACAGTTCGAGGCGCGCGTGCGCTCAAGTTTCGCGCGTCAAACGCTGATGCAAACAATCGGCGCAGAAATGACAAAAGTCGCGGCAGGCGAGGTTGAAATAGAGCTTGCGTATCGCGACGATCTGGCTCAACAGCACGGTTACCTGCACGCGGGCGTCATCACTGCGATTGTAGACAGCGCGTGCGGCTATGCTGCGATGACGCTCACGCGAGCGGTTGAAGACATATTGACCATCGAATACAAAGCGAACTTCGTTGCGCCCGCGACCGGCGAGAAGATGATTGCGCGAAGTCGCGTGCTCAGGGCCGGTCGAAAGGTGACTGTGTGCGCGGGCGATGTCTTCGCATTGCGCGATGAAGAGGAAAAACTGATCGCCACCATGCTTGCCACGATGATGACCATCTCGCCTGAGAAAGGATAAATTCGGCCACGAATTGCACGAATGTTTACGAATGGTCACGAACGATTCGTAATTATTCGTATCAATTCGTGCAATTCGTGGCTGCTTACCTTTAGGAACTTCCATTGGGTTGGCAACCGAGATTGTCTAACAACTGCAACTCACAAAGCAACGATTAATATCGCAATTAACCGTAACTCGCGCGCTTCGGCTGTCGTATTAACTAGTTGCCGTTGGTTTCATTTAACAATGTTGATAGTGTATTCTTTAAGATATGCGATTGCCCTACGATGAAGCCGACAGCAATTACGGAAAAGGAGTTGGGTGGCTGATGATGTTTATTGATTCAATATTGCTCATCCGGCGAACAATAGGATTTCGGGACGATTCGAGAGTCCATACATCTTAAACCCGGCCCTCGTTATACTGTAAAGGAGTACCATCGAATATCCAGCAATGTTGCACGCTTTGACACAAAGAATGATTAAGCACCACTTTTATTTTTCACGTTATTTGTTGGCCGCGTGCCTGCTCGCGGCTGTTGTATTTACTTCCGCCGCGTGTAAGAGCGGCTATCCCGTATCGGCCCGAAACGCTGCGGCAACCGAGCCTCGCGCGGTCAAGACTGCGCTTGTCGCAGAGTTGCCAATGGAGCAGGCAGTCACAGTGACCGGCACGCTGGCCGCCGAAGATCAGGCAGCTTTGAGCGCAAAAGTTCCGGGCCGCGTCAAAACCATCACAGTTGATCTGGGCAGCGTCGTTCGCAAAGGGCAGATGATCGCGCAGCTTGAGCAGCAGGATTATCAACTCAGGCTGGAACAGGCCGAAGCAGCACTGGCTCAAGCGCGCGCGCGCGTAGGGCTTTCTCCCCAGGGAGAAGATGAAAAGATAGACATTGAAGCGACGGGCACCGTGCTACAGGCGCGCGCGTTGCTGGACGAGGCGAAGCTCAAGCTCGACCGCTCGAATGCTCTTCTTAAGCAAGGCGTAATCTCTCGCGCGCAACTCGATGAATCGGAAGCTGGTCATAAAGTCGCGCTCAGCCGTTACCAGGATGCCATAGAAGAGATTCGCAATCGTCAGGCGCTTGTCGTACAGCGCCGCTCTGAACTTGAAATCGCGCGCCAGCAGCTTACTGGCACATCCATCTACGCGCCGTTCGACGGCGTTGTGCAGGAGAAGCGTACCAGCATCGGAGAATACCTCGCGGCAGGCACACCTATCGTCAACATAGTTCGCGTAGACCCGCTCAGGCTGCGCGCAGAAGTGCCGGAACGCGAAGCGCACAACGTCCGACAGGGATTGGAAGTGCGCGTCACGGTCGAAGGCGGCACGAACGTTTACATGGGTCGCATAGTGCGGCTCTCTCCGACCATCACTGCGCAGAATCGAATACTCGTGGTCGAAGCCGAAGTTCGCAACAACGGACAACTGCGACCAGGCTCGTTCGCGCGCGCAGACATCGTAGCCAATGAAAAAAGCCTTGCCGCAGCCGTTCCCACAAACGCGATTGTCAGTTTTGCCGGTATCGATAAAGTGGTTACGATTCAAGACGGCAAGGCAGTAGAAAAACCTATTACGCTCGGTCGCCGCTCAGGTGAGTGGACGGAAATTCTATCCGGCATAAACGTCGGCGACACGATAATCATCAACCCCGGCAACCTTCAATCAGGTCAGCCGGTGACAGTAACAGAATGATGAACGGTGAACGCGGAACGATGAGCTGCGAAACGGCTCACCGCTCTTTATTCATCATTCATCATTCATCATTCATCGTTATTTTTTATGCAGAAGCTCGCAGAAATATGTATTAAGCGGCCCGTATTCGCGGCGATGATAATACTGGCGCTCGTCGTTGTCGGCGGGGCCAGTTACTTTCGATTAGGCGTTGATCGCTTCCCTTCCGTTGACCTGCCTACGGTGAGCGTGCGCACGAACTTGCCCGGCGGTTCACCCGAAGAAGTCGAGAGCGAAGTCTCGCAAAAAATCGAAGAGGTGGTCAACACAGTCGAGGGCATACAGGAGTTGCGCTCGATTTCAGGAGCAGGCTCGTCATTCATCATTGCCACATTCAGCCTCAGCCGCGACATTGACGTAGCGGCGCAGGACGTGCGCGACCGCGTCGCTACGGTTATTCGCGATTTGCCGAGGGACGTTGACCCGCCCGTAGTCGGAAAGTTCAACAACGATTCTTCGCCCGTCATGACGATTGCGCTTTCGGCTGACCGTCCAGTGCGCGAGTTGACGGAACTTGCGGACAAAGTTGTAAAGGTTCAGATTGAACGCTCGACCGGTGTCGGCGAAGTGAGCGTCGTCGGTGGATTGGGTCGCGCCATTAACGTGTGGGTTGACCCTGATCGTCTAACCGCGTACCAGATACCGATCACCGCTGTTCGCAACGCAATCGTCAGGCAAAACGCAGACTCGCCGGGCGGCAACGTGACCTCAGGGTCGCGCGAGCAAACGCTTCGCACGATGGGCCGCGTCGCAGACCCGAAAGTTTTCAGCGACCTCGTCATCACCAACATCAACGGCGCTCCGGTTCGCGTGCGCGACATCGGCTGGGCCGAAGACGGCACGAAAGAACAACGCTCGCTCGCGCGGTTGAACGGCGTGCCGACCGTTACGCTCGAAGTGCGAAGACAATCGGGCGCGAATACTATTGAAGTGATCGAAGAGGCCAAAAAAGCGCTCGCGCGCGTTGCGCTTCAGCTTCCATCCGATGTGAAGATGGAAGTCATACGCGATCAATCGCGTTACATCTATGCCGCGCTGCACGAAATCAACCTGCACCTGATTTTGGGAAGCATACTGGCTTGCCTTGTCGTGTTGCTGTTCGTTAGAAGCTGGCGCTCGACCGTGATCGCAGGCATAGCTATCCCCGCGTCGGTCATAGCAACGTTCGGAATGATGCGCGCGTTGAACTTCACGTTGAACAGCGTGACGATGCTCGCATTGGTGCTGATGGTCGGCATAGTCATTGATGACGCAATTGTCGTTTTGGAAAACATCTTCCGCTTCGTCGAAGAAAAGAAGATGAAACCGTTCGAGGCTGCGCGCGCGGCGACTGCCGAAATAGGGCTTGCCGTCATGGCGACGACGCTCAGTTTGGTGGTCATCTTTATTCCGGTCTCTTTCATGTCGAGCGTATCGGGCCGCTTCCTTTATCAATTCGGCATCACGGCAGCAGTAGCCATTATGGTGAGCTTGCTCGTCTCGTTCACGCTCACGCCGATGATGAGCGCGCGATTGCTCAGATCAGAAGACGCTGCTTCGCATGGAGAAGATGCGGCGGCGAAATCCCGACAAGGATTCTACGGCTGGATTGATCGAACCTACACGTGGATGCTCTCGTTTGCGATCAAGCATAGAGTCGCCGTGGGCGTGCTCGCGCTTCTGGTAATTTTTTCGTCAGTGCCGCTGTACGGAGTCGTTAAACAGGATTACCTGCCAAGCGATGTGGACGAATCGGAATTCGACGTTAATGTGAATGCGCGAGAAGGCACGAGCCTTCAGGCTATGGACGAAGCGATGCGCGCAGTCGAAGCCGACATCAGATCAACTCCCGGCGTCGAAATAGTGCTTGCCACTGCCGGAGGCGGATTCATCGGCGGCGTCAATCAGGGCGGCGCTTACGTTCGCATCGCGCCAATCGAAGAGCGCAGCTTTTCAATGGCGCGGCTCTGGAAAGGAATCACTCACGGGCGACCGCTCGAAGTTTTTCAAAACAACTATTCGCAGCGCGATGT
>DATEKX010000010.1:0-4408 GCA_035277165.1 Blastocatellia bacterium
TCAAACGACCGCTCCGGCTAAAGATCACTCGGTCTTTATAAAGAGATTGGATAAGAGCACCAAGGCCGGAAACGCGCTTCTGATCTTGAGTTTTAACGGTCAGTACGCGGGCCGACAACTCAGCTACTCGTTTGACAACCGCACCATAGTATTACGCGACGACGGCAGGGGAGGCGATGAAGTGGCTGGCGACGGCAGGCTGTCGGCTACGGTGACGCTCGATTTCGCCGAACTAGCCGCCAATCAAGTGCGCATCAAGGCCGCGCAGACCGAACTCAAAGCGCCTTCGACCGTCGCTTTATTCAACGGGCGCGTCAAAATAGGCGAAGAAGAGATGGCGCTCCCTTTAAGCTCGGGTGAAATGCGGCCCGGTCAGGAGATAGAACTTGTCCAAACTGCGTCCGTAAGCTCGATAGACCCGGCCCGGTCGTTGCTGATCACGCATATCAATGTCGTCGAAGACCCGACCCGCACCTTCAACCCCTGCACGGGCGTGGGCACGCCGATGGGCAAATGGACGTTCGGTTACCTGATGGAGCAGATGGCTAATCAACCTGTCACGGGCATTAACCCGTCCGCGTTTGTGCGGCAATGGCTGAAGCACTGGGAAGCCATGCAGGTCGTTAACGGCTGGTCAGTCGCGCAGCGCAACGCAGTTCGCGACACAGTAATAATTCCGTGGGTGCAGGCGAGCGGAGGGCCGGGACAGCCGCTCAATCTCAAGATAGCCCCGTTCAGGTTGCTGGCTATCGTCAACCGAATAGACCTGCAGGGCAACAGCGGCTATCAGACGAGCAGTGCGGGCGAAGCCCGGTTCGTCTTTGGCGCGATTGATAGAAGAAACAATATCTGCAACGTGGTAGAGATGAGCGTGATTTTCGAGTACGGAATAGACCTTGAGAAGTGCGAGAGCGTAAGGGACTGGGCGAAGCAGTGGATCAACCTGTCTACGATTCCAATCGGGACGCCTGCCTACAACGATGCGCTCCAAAAGATCACGGACCAATTTGTCACGGCGGGGGTCGCCCCCAAGAAAGTGAACGGGAGCGCGTTGAATCAGCTTCGCACCAACGAGTTTCTCAATCAGCCGTGGGAACTCAGAGAGTTCAAGCTAACGCCCGGAATCGGGGACCTGTTTGCGGCTACGGGATTCTTGACCCAAACGACCGTCAAGCAGACGCCCGACCCCGTGCTCAACAACACGGCTACGCTGGCCGATTATATCAACAGCGATTGCGCGAACGTGAACCTTGGCTCTCACATCGTTCCCATCGCATTCCCACGAAACGCTGTTGACGCCGCTCTGCCGAATCCACCAGCGATGCTAGGGGGGAATTCGCCCGTGCCGCCGGGCGTGTGGAACGCGCCCGGAATAGGTTGCGGGCCGGTCCCGCCGGGTGAAGCAAGATTCCAGTTTTCATTTGCTACCTGCGGCGGCTGTCACCTGACGGAAACGAGCACGGCTTTCTATCATATAAGGCCGACTCAGTTTGGCACGCCTGCGATTTTATCTCCGTTCCTTTTAGGCCCGATCACAGTCAATGATCCGACCATAGGATTCCCTCTGCCTCCATTCCCGCGAAAGTTCGACGAGATGCTGCGGAGGGCGCAGATACTGGATCAGATAGCGAATCAGGACTGCAGGCTCGGAACCAAATCCTTGCTTGAGCCGCTGATGGTCACGCCCAAAGGGGAAATCAGAAACAGGCCAAGCGCTTTTGTGCATTGAGAGCCGAGGAAGAAATAATGAAGTATGAATGATGAATGATGAATTAAGATTCTCTATTAATTCATCATTCATCATTTCGCATTCATCGTGTCTTGCGCGTCCTGCGGCGCCTCTGCGGTCAATAGGCTCTTTTTTCAGAGAACTTAATGATCCTTGATTATTATTGACATGGTATTGAGTCAATGTTAAAAGGATATCGTTCGTAGAGTTGATTGAATTTCCGCCACCCGATGCCCCTCTGAAACCGTCAACTCAACGCCTGTCGCTTGTCGCTCCCAGATTGCCTTCGTAAGTATCCAATTTGAATGGCTCCCTTACTTTTGAGCTTGTTGCACTAATAGGCATGTTTGTTCACAGCGCGCTTGATTGCTCGCAATCGAGCTGAGGCGCTGTTTTCGCTTCGACGGATTCAGAGGCGAAAGAATGATCGTGGGAATTATGTCGGCAAAACTGGGCGAATCACTTCTTAAAGATAATCTCATAACTCCGCAGCAGCTCAAGGAAGCGCTCGACTACCAGAGACTCAATGGCGGGCGATTAGCCTCAACCCTTGTTAAGCTCGGCATGCTCTCTGATGAAGAAGTCACAGCCGTGCTTTCTCGCCAATACGGCGTTCCGTCAGTCAATCTCGAACTGTTTGAAGTAGACCCGGCAGCCGTCGCGCTCGTACCTCAAGAGACCTCCGAGCGATACTCAGTCCTGCCGCTGTCGCGCGTAGGCGCAACGCTCACGCTTGCGATGGTTGATCCGACAAACGTCTTTGCTATTGACGATATAAAATTTATGACAGGGCTGTCGGTCGAGCCTGTCGTCGTCAGCGAAACCGCATTCAACTTTGCCGTCAAAAAATACTACGGCACTTCGCGCGAGATGGAACTGGCTCGCGTCATGGAAGACCTCGTCGCAGAATCGACGAGCATGCCCGACTACGGCGAGGACTTGGAATCGGTCGAAGTAGAAGAAGCACACGAAGAGATAGACCTCGAAAACCTCGAACGGATGAGCGAGGACGCGCCAGTAGTCAAACTGGTGAACGTCATCTTAGTCGATGCGCTTCGTCGCGGCGCATCCGATATTCACATCGAGCCTTACGAGAAGGAGTTTCGCGTGCGCTTCCGCATGGACGGCATACTCTACAACATCATGGCTCCGCCCATGAAGATGCGCGACGCGCTCACTTCGAGAATGAAAATCATGGCGCGGCTCGACATCGCCGAAAAGCGTCTGCCGCAAGACGGGCGCATCAAGATCAGAGTGCGTCTAGACAATCGCTCGCGCGAACTGGACTTTCGCGTCTCGACGCTGCCGACGATATTCGGCGAAAAGATAGTGCTCAGGTTGCTGGACAAAGAGAACCTGCGACTCGACATGACTCAACTCGGGTTTGAGCCCGCGAGCCTCGATAAATTCAAGCGAAACATCTCGAAGCCATACGGCATGGTGCTGGTGACTGGGCCGACGGGTTCGGGAAAAACATCAACGCTTTATTCGGCACTGCAAAGTCTCAATACGCCTGAGACCAACATTATGACCGCCGAAGACCCTGTCGAATTCAACCTGCCGGGCATCAATCAGGTGCAGATGAAAGAGTCTATCGGATTGAACTTCGCGGCAGCCCTGCGTTCATTTCTGCGCCAGGACCCGAACATTATTCTCGTCGGCGAAATCCGAGACTTCGAGACTGCCGAGATAGGCGTGAAGGCGGCGCTGACGGGCCACCTTGTTTTATCGACACTGCACACGAACGACGCGCCTTCGACCATCAGCCGATTGATGAACATGGGCATCGAGCCTTTCCTGGTTGCGACGAGCGTGAACTTGATTCAAGCGCAACGACTCGTGCGCCGAATATGCAAAGAGTGCAAAGCGCAGGTGCACACTCCCGACGAGGCGATGATTGATGTCGGTTTTGCTGCCAGCGAAATGAAAGAGATTAAAACATTCAAGGGCGCAGGTTGCTCGACATGCAACGGCACGGGTTACAAAGGCCGAGTCGGGTTGTACGAAGTCATGGAAATTACCGAAGAACTGCGCGAGTTAATTCTGGTCGGCGCGTCGGGGCTTGAGCTTCGACGAAAAGCGATTGAAGAAGGAATGCTTACGCTGCGCCAGAGCGGACTGGAAAAGATCAGGCAGGGAATGACCTCTGTCGAAGAAGTTGTGAGAGAAACGGTGAAATGATTTTAGATTTTTGGATTAAAGGATCACCCTTCAAATCCAGAATCTAAAATCCAAAATCCCCGGAGGGTTTATGCCAGAGATTGCATTAAGTGAATTGTTGAAGAAGATGATCGAACAGGGCGGCTCGGACTTGCACATAACGACGAACTCATCGCCGATGGTGCGAGTTCACGGCGTGCTCAGACCGCTCGAATACTCAGAGCTTACGCCAGCCGAGACCAAACAGCTTGCATATTCAGTGTTGACCGACGCGCAGAAACACAGGTTCGAGGAGACGCTGGAGCTGGACTTCACGTTCGGCATCAAAGGGCTGTCGCGGTTTCGCGCGAATATATTTAACCAGCGCGGCGCGGTTGGCGCGGTCTTCCGCTCGATCCCTTACGAGATCAGGTCGTTTGAAGAACTGGGCCTGCCGCCTGTTATCGAGAAGCTTTGTGAGAAGCCTCGCGGGCTGATTCTGGTCACGGGGCCGACGGGGTCGGGCAAATCAACAACGCT
>DATEKX010000011.1:0-12951 GCA_035277165.1 Blastocatellia bacterium
AATCAGAATCCTTGTTAGATTATTTCCGCCATTTATTAAATCAGAAGGCGTCCAAAGATGATAGAGCACAGGATTATAAAGCCAACTGTTATGGCTTTGACCTGTCAGGTAATAAGTCGCCCCGCCGATTGCGAGGCTTATGGCATAAGTCAGGTATTTATCGCGCAACAGTATATTTAAAGCCACCGACGCTGCAATCATAAAACTCACGCCCGGAACTAAAATCACTGCGTAGATAGTGAGATATGTTTGTAACTGGAGTGGCGCGTGTCCTTTGTAAATTTGCAGTCCGATTGCCGTCGAAGCGACGAGTGTAATCAGAGAAATTGAAAGCAGAAGCATAGCCGCAAACTTCGAGAGCAGTATGACAAAGTTAGGCGCAGGCATGCTCCATAACACAGGCTCGATTCTGGTTTCGCGGTCGCGGTGGATAGTCTCGCCTGTGTAGAAAACCGCGACCCCGAATAGAAATAAGAGAAGCGTGTTTGATGTTCTGCTCGCGTAGGCTGCCGAGTAGGAGACTTCAGAGACAATTTCATAAGCAGCCAATTCCACAATACAAATAAACGTCACTAGTGGCGCAACTACAATCAGACTGCGTTCGGCACGGAGCAGGCGAAACTCCACTGCTATTGCCGCCTTAAATTGTTCGAAGTTAGCGCGCCAACCTTGAGCGACTATCTCGACCTGCGGAATCGTAATCTGTTTTTTAGCGATGGCTTTGACGCCCGGGGCGAGTTGCACCGCGCCGAGCTTTCCCGTCTCGCTATAAAGTCTCGCCGTTTTTGCCGTGAGGTTCAAAATCGAAATCTGATTCTGCGCGCTGTTTGTTTTGGCCCGTTCAGTCATTGAAAAACAGACATAGAGTACTGTCAAACAAGCAAGCGAAAAGGCGATCATCAAGACGCGGTTAGCGATCATATATCCGTCATAGCTGATTGTGATCTGGTTCAACCAATCGGCGCTGCGCCCTTTCCAAATCTCTGCATCGACATTAAACAGCAAGGGGTCGAGAGCCACTCGCCAGCGCAACGGTAGCCTTTTAATCGTGTACTGCCACGCGATGTAGAGAGGGTAAAAAGAGACCGCCAGCCCGTAAACGATTTTGACATTTCGCGTGAGCGTACCCACCGTAAAATAGAACGCACCTAGCGCGAGACTCGACACGGCGACGAAAAAGAAGAAATGTTGAAAGTACGGAAGCAGCCGCGGCGACAAGACTATCATGCCCGGAGTGCTGAACGCCTGAAGCAGGAACGCAGTCAGGGCGAAACACGCCTGACAACACACCAGCACGAAGAAATTGGCAAAGAATTTGCCAAGGAGATACTCGATGCGCCCGACGGGCTTTGAAAAAATGAGCGGGTCAACTCCGATGCGAAAATCTCTGATGACGGGGTCTCCCATCATCAAGGCGATGAAGAGGGGCATCGTTATAAAAGAGAAACCGCCAAGTAACCAGACGATGTAAAAATCGCTATTGACCGCCCAGCCTCTCACGACGGCAGGCCCCCAACCCCACCACAGGACGGCGTTCGCGCTAAATATAATCATTAGTGCGTAAGGGGCTACGCGTTTCAGATTGAACAGCAATTCAGTCAGAAAAACCCCAAAGAAAACCGTTGAAGCTGTGCTCCTCAATTGACCTTCTCCATTCGGTTGACAAGATCGAGATAGTAATCCTCCAGAGTCGGGATCGCGGGGCTGAACTCTTCACCCGGTCGCCCTGTTTGCGACAACACCCGAACACGCACTTGCCCTTCAACCATTTGTGTGGAGATTACCTTGAAGCGCGATTTGAGAGCCGCAACCTTTTCGCGCAACACGGCAGCTTCCCAGACGACGTTCGAAATTTGACCCAGCGCCGCCTGTGGGGAACAGGACGCAATGATCTCGCCATGCCGAATGATTGCCATTGCGCCGCAAAGAGTAGAGACATCCGAGACGATGTGTGTGGAAAGAAGTACGACCGTATCTTCGCCAGCGATTTCGGAAAGCAAATTATGAAAGCGATTTCGTTCTTCGGGGTCTAAACCAGCCGTCGGCTCATCCACAATAATTAGCCTGGGTCGCCCGATGAGCGCCTGCGCGATTCCCAGACGCTGCCGCATACCACCGGAAAAGCCTCCGACCGACTGCCTTCGCGCGTTTGAAAGATTGACCTTTTCAAGCAGCGCGTCAATCAATCGGGCGCGTTCTTGCTTGCCTGTTACGCCTTTAAGCCTTGCGAAATAGGCAAGCGTCTGTTCGGCTGTCAGGGTCGGGTATAGCCCGAATTCCTGCGGCAAGTATCCGAGCATTCTGCGAGCCGTCATCTTCTGGCTGATAAAGTCAACGCCGCTAACTGCAATTCCGCCGGAATCAGGTTCGAGCAAAGTGGCGAGTATTTCCATCAACGTTGACTTGCCTGAACCGTTCGGACCGAGCAGCCCAAACACCCCGGCAGAAATTTCGAGGTTAATTCCATTTAGCGCCTGAACGCCATTAGAGTAAGTCTTCTTCAGTCCCTTAATTTCAAGCATCTCTTTCCCTCTGGCAAGAATGACAAACTTACTCTTTAATAAATCCTCGTTTGAGTTTCATTGATGAGTTGATTTTTATTGAATGTTACTGGCCGGGAATTACGCGCTCAACGTACGTCTGTTTTCGTTCGCTATAAGCCGCCGTCTGTGTTTAAGAGCCATTATTAAATTTCGGTGGCCTCTTCAAACCGCGCGCGTAAAGCAACAAATGGCTTAAAACAGCAACTGCGATCAACATATCGCCTACATGCCTGATGTAGAATTCCGGGCCGAAAACGCGCACTAAAATGCCCGTAAGAAAAATCAGGATCAAGAAAGACCTCAGGGCGCGCATCAACGGATGACTTCTTCTGCTTATCTCTACGCACTCATTCTTAATCCGTGCAATATCGCCAAAACGTTTTAAGATCGCCTCCCTCGCCTGTTCTGGAGACATACCTTGTTGAGTGTGTTCTCGCATAAGCAGTTCAACGTGAAATCGCAACTCTTCCTCGACTTCAAGCTCGATGCTTTTGCGGTTAAAACGTCTGAATAAGCGCGTTATTATGGCTCCCATTATTTACCTTCTTCAAGCAGTTTGCAAAATTCTAGTAATTGCTTTGGAGATGCGTTCCCAGTTCGCGCACTCAGCTTCAAGCCGCTTTCGTCCCGCCCTCGTCAGCTTATAAAACCTGGCTCGGCGATTATTTTCCGAAAGCCCCCACTCTGATGTAATCCAGCCGCGCTCTTGCATGCGATAAAGCGCCGGATAAAGCGACCCGTCTTCAATTTTGAGCAAGTCCTCAGCAGTTTCGTGTATACGTTGAACTATGCCGTAGCCGTGTCCCGGTTCACGCGCCAGCGTTTTCAGAATCAACAGCTCCAGCGTGCCCTGCATCAAATCCGTTCGAGCAGACGCCATCTTTTACCCTCCCCTAGATAATCTGGGGCGGAGGTTAACAACGCTTCCCTAGATTGTCAAGGGGAAATGCAAAAACGCCGGGCTGTTGCATTTCGTGTGTTGAGAATTTCAGAACAAACTATCTATGGACGAAGAATTCTCCGGCTGAGGCGATTATTGATAAATCAAAGTGACGGCCCTTGAACAGCGTGGCTGAGTCAGATGAGTTTTCGAGCATGCGGCTGATTATGCATTTGAGTCATCGTTTGCACCACAACCTTGTAATCCCCCATCCGTTTCTTTATAATGCCGCCCGACCTCAACAATACCAGTAGGTCATCCGCGTTCGAATACGTGTAACGGTTTTCCGATGCTTGGAATCACCCTTAGGTTCACATAATAAATGCTCATCAGTTTTGAAGAAAAAATTGCTCAATGCCTTAAAAACAAAGTAGAAACTGTCGCTTATTGCAACAAGCATTAGGTATCGCTGTATCGCAGTTTTGGCTCTTCGAACCCTTAGGTGTCATCGCTCTATGTGGCAGGCAGAAAACGGGCTCTTCAAAATTTCCAGAGATATTTAACTGGGCTGAGGTGTGTTTATGGCCGAAGAAAAGTCGCTCTCCACAAAAGACCTCTTTTTGCTGATGACGGGGATTTTCAAGCTGAAGTCCTCCCCGCCTCGCGACAAGGATACTCCGGGTGAGAAGTACTGGCTCGACGATAAAGGCGACCTGCGCGAATCAGAGTGGAATGATATATCGCTCGCCAGCCCCTCGGCAGCCTGGGAGACCGTGCCTCATCGCGACTGGCTGATCTCTAAAATCGTGGCCAACATCACAAGCAACAAACATGATTTCACTACGCTCTCCGACTCCGAACCCCTGATCTATTCGATGGACGTGCTGGCTAAGGAATTCAAGCCTGACCAGACGACTGCCTCCGACGCCATCAAGAAGGCCGTCGTCAACGCCAAGGCCACCTATAAGCGCAGCTTTCTGACCGCTCTGACGGTGGGCCTTTCCAAATCGCTAAGCGGCAGCCGGGAAGTGTTCGTCGCCGGAGCCGGAATAAGACGCCGCACGAGCGTCTGGAGGATCGGCGTAGACAACGAGGTGCTGCAGGCAGATTTAGAATTCTTCATGCCTTTTTACATCATTCCTCAATCGGGCAGACTAACGCACCTCGTTATCTCTATGCAGGATATTCTCGAACGCGATGTGAGCAAGTTAATGATGGACCCGCCAAAAAACGAATTCCCAGGCGCTCGATCTATTAATGCTGGCATCCTCATCAAGTACGAGAACGGCTATCCAATCGGGCAGGACTCTAAGGGGAAACACCTTTCTGCGGCGCGCTTCAATTTCCGCATACCGATCAATTCGATAATCTCGCATTCTGAAGGCGAACTGGCAACGAGTTTCGGCACGCCTGAGGTCACCGCGCAAAAGAGGTATTACGCGCCGCCCGAATCAAAGCAGCCGGGCTGGGAGAAGTTTGACGACTGGGAAAAGTTCATCGAGGAATTTTGCAGCACGCCCAATGCCAGCGAACTTTTGAGCGCTCCCATTGGCCCGCTCCTGCTTGAGACTGTTGATGACGATAGCAGCATCAAAGACATCATTCTGAATAAGAAGAAGCGAGACGAACTCAAGGAAAGTTGGAAGGAGGCAAAAGAAGACCTTCAAGAAGCGGCTCAACTTCTCAAAGGACTCTGGGAAGGGAATGTGCCGAAAGGCGGCCCCAAGCCTGAAAAACTCCAACCCGGTTCCAGCACGCGAACTCTGGGCGGGCTGCTCAAGTCGCTGGGGTTTTTGGACGAGGAGGACGACAAGTTCTCGTTGGAGATTGAAGAGGGCCTGAGCGTCTGGGATGTCTTCAATCGAATGCTGGCGGAACTGGATGGCTTCCCGCTCTACATAAAAGGCATAGACCCGAAAGGCGATAAGGAAACACGCATAGCCGTGACGCTCGCCTCTCAGAAGGACCCGGGTAATGATCGCAGGCAGTTTTTTGGACTGGCAGGTCTGGCCTACAACATCGCAATCAAGGCGGCTTCCAAAGAAGACGCGGAGGCTAAAGGCAAAGACGGCGACTCTGACAAACCTCTGATCGTCCTCGACGACGATAATTTCACAGAAGATGATTGGGTAATGCTTCCCGACGATGAGGACGAGCAGGAGGAGGCCGAGGGCGGAGGCGAACAGGGCAAGCCGGAAAATGAAGACGAGAAAAAGAGCACTATTGATATAAGGCTGCAGTTGGGCAAGTGGTTTGACGGCGAGACGATTGAAGACAACTGGTTTCGCCGCTTGTTGCCGCCTGCCGACACCTTGAAGAAGAAAGGCATAAAGCAGCGGGTTCCTCTGCCCGGCATCCGCATTTTGCCAGTCCAGCGCACTCACGCAGAGAACAACGAGAAGGCGAGTTTTTCTATCACGCCGCGCGTTGACCTGCTGAGCCTCGGCGTTGACATCAAGGGAACGACTAAAAAAGGGCTCACGTTTTTGAAAGCCAAAAAAGGCCCGCTCGCTTATTTCGGACTCGGCGGCGTTGAAGCGCGCATTGCGCTGCTGATGTCTGCCGAGCGCGTCACTTTTGGCATTGGGATCAAGCTCAATAAGCTGCGCCTCTCGTTCGCTCCGAAAGAGGAAGACGACGAGAAGAAAAAAGATGAGATCACAGGGCCGCTGCAAGAACTGCTTGAGGAAGGCTGGGAGGAAGTTCCCAGACCTGAGCCGGAAGCGAGAAAACCGAACACGCGGCTGGGCGCTAAAAAGATAGATAAGTTTTCCATCTCGGCTGGCTATCTGACGCCGCTTTTTGAAGGCGGCTCGCACATGCTCGACGTTCAGCTTTACGACAAAAAAGGCAATCGCGGCAAGATGATTTACATTCCGATTGACCGGCGCGCGAGCAATCTCTACTTGAAAAACATCGGCGTCGGGCTGCAAGGATTGGAAAATGTCGAGTTGGGCAAAGGGCTGAACAAAAGCGCGCGATTGACGCTCTCGCTGACTGGCGGCCTGCGGTTCTCAGCTTTCGAGTTGGGCTTGATAGGCGCGAAGGTCAGCTTTCCTCTGAGAAACCCCCGCGCGTTTGAACTCAGCCTCGAAGGTCTGGACGTTTCGATCAAGATCGGGGATGCGATTATCTCAGGCAGCTTTCTCAAGAGCGGCTATGAATATGGCGGCAGTCTTTCAATTGACCTGCCCAAATTTTCAATCGGCGCGATGGGCTACTACGGCAACCTGAAACTCTTCAGCATGCAGACCAGCCCTAAGATCGAACTCACGCTGCAAATGCGCCGAATGCCTGACGAGTTGCTCGCGGAACTGAAGAAAAATAAGCTCACGCCTGCCGCCGAACGCCCGATCATGCGGGGCAACCTGCCCGACGAATGGATATTGACTACGGCGGATGACAAGCAATACCCAATCGTCAAAATTGATAACGAGTTGATTATTCTAAGCCCGGACAAGTCCTTCTTTGTCTACGGCACTGCAAGCCTCGCGAGCGGCGCAGGGCTTAGAGCCGGGCCTATCGAATTCACAGGATTCGCGCTCGGATTCGGAATCAATCGCCAGATCAAAATCCCGCCCGTCGAAAAGGTGGCCGAGTTCCCGCTGGTCAAGATTGTGATGGGCAAAGGCGGCTATCAAAAGCCGAGCATGAACCCCAGCGACGACCTCCGCGATCAGACGAGTAAGGCCGAAGACCCTGTCACGATGCTGGAAAAGCTGAAAGATTCGCTGCCAGCCAAACAGGATCAGTACTTCATCTGCGCTGGCGTGCGCTTCACCATCGCGACGGCAGTCGATTGTTTCGGCTTGATAATCGTGCAGTTCGGCAAGGAGTTCGAATTGTCGCTGCTGGGACTGGCGCGATTCAGACAGCCTCGCGATCTGAGCCTGAATGCGATCTGCTACATCGAGATGCAACTGTTGATGACGATCAAACCGAGCGAAGGCTGCTTCAAGCTGCAAGCCTTGCTGACCAACAATTCCTGGATCATCAACAAGGATTGCAAGCTTTCGGGCGGGTTTGCCGTTTATGCGTGGTTCGATGGCAAACACAAAGGCGAGTACGTAGTCACGTTCGGCGGGTATCATCCGCGTTTCCAGCGCCCGTCTCACTATCCGATAGTTCCTCGGATCGGATTGAATTGGCCAGTCAACGAAAACCTTTCCATCAAGGGCGAAGTCTATCTGGCCTTCACGACTTCCTGCTGCATGATCGGCGCGAAGATGGAAGCGATCTTTCGATCAGGCCGCATCTCGGCATGGTTCACGGCCTACCTTGATGCCATAGTCCACTATAGTCCGCTCTTTTTCGAAGTTGATATTGGCATCTCGCTGCGGGCCGAGGTTTCATTCACCATCAAGACGTTTAGCGCGACGCTCGGAGTTTCATTGAAGATGTGGGGGCCACCGACGGGCGGAATCGCTACTGTAGATTTGGTCGTGATCTCGTTCGATATTCCGTTCGGCACGAATCGAGAAGACGCCAAGCCCAAACGTCTCAAGGACTGGAATGAGTTCTGCCAAAATTTCATCACCCCTGATGTCACAAGCGGCAGCGCGAAGCCGACGATTGACAAACCTGCGGATGCGATTCCAATCACACAACCTAACCTCGTGTCGGGACGCAGCAATCAGAACAATCCGCCGGGCCAGCAACAGTCTGCCGCCCCGTGGAGAGTGCGCGGCGATCAGTTGGAGTTATCCGCATCCGCCGCTGTTCCGGTAACGGCTTTGAACGTGGGCCGCGTCAAAACCAACAGCCCGCCCGAAGGCGTTCAGAGCCGAGCTTCGACCGGCAAGCCTTTGCAGGTTGCCGAACCGGTTGTGCTTGAGAATGCAGGACTGCATACGAAGAAGTTCAACGACAAGCTCGGAGTTCACCCGCTTGGCAAAGCGATGGAATCCACGCTCAACGTCACGATAGTTCGCGATGATGGCTCGCAAGCTCAGCCGGTTGACCTCAAGGGGTGGACTATTGAAGAGGAGACAAGCTCGATGCCTGCCGCGCTCTGGGACGCGGCGCAGCCGGAACCGAAAGGCCCGTCAGACCCAAGCGCAAAGCTTATTCGCGATTGCATCACCGGAATCAAACGTCTCAAGCCTCCGGCTGGCAAGCTCGGCCCGCAAGCCGCGCCTTCGGAAATAACATGGCACGAGATCACGCGAGTCGTTGTTTCAAAGTCCGGCACGTCGCAGGAGATTACCTCGGCAACTCGCTCTCGCAACGTTCAGGCCGCAGTAGCCAGCAAGCAGGCAGAGCAAAAACAGATTGTTGAGGCGCTCACCGAAGCTGGCTTCAATCTGGCATGGAAATCCGGGCAGACAGAAATTCGCTTCCGCGAGTTGCAAGCCGACCCGCTGGCTGGCACGGTCGCAACGTTCGCTTGATAACAACGGCGCAGCCAGCAACGTAAGGAGAAAAATGGCGATTGAGAATCAACCAGCCCTTGCTTCCAATCTGATGACCTTCTATGACAACTACGAAACGCCTTTGCCCGCTGGAGCGTATCGCTTCGTGCTGCAACAGACGGTCAGCGTAGGCGGAGAACAGCCGGTTCACTACTATCGCGATCAAGCCTTTGAAGTCGTAGCTCCGCGTTACGTCATCGAAGAGAGCGAAATTCAGGCTTACTTTCCTCCGCAGGGAGGTGTCGCCGATTATCAAAACATCCTGCCACATCTGGTGCTGCGCACGCGCAATTTGCCGTGGGAACGAGCAGTCTGGGCGGACTCGGGACGCGAGCCGTGGCTTGTTCTGTTGATGCTCTCCGAGCAGGACGTTCTGGAAGGTCAGGCCGCAGCAAAAGTCGGCACGGTCGCAGACCTCAAGCCACAACAACAAACCTCTACGCACCGGTCGCGCACGGAAAACGGCGCGGCGATTCTGCTGCCGGAATTCATACGCGACGACGACCCGCAGACTCCTGTGCGGCTGCTCGATTTGGACCTCAAGCTATTTCTGAAACTCTGCCCGCGCCGTGAAGAGTTGCCGATGCTCGCTCACATTCGCCGCGTAGACACGGCGAACAAAGTTCCGTTGGAGATGGCTGCCGACGGTGAATTCTCTGTGCTGGTCGGCAACCGCTTCCCATCGCAAGGCGCGAACACTATTTACCTGATTTCGCTCGAAGGGTGGAGCGATCTGATTGACGCCGACGCTGAACAATCTCACCCTGCCTCTCGCTTGCGGCTGATTATTCTAGGCAGTTGGAACTTTGTGAGCGACCCGGCGGGCAACGATACTTTCGGCGGGCTCATGCGACGACTGCGCGATAAGGCCGCCGTGTTCGGCGTCAAGCCGCCTGCTTCCGGCCACGCTTATGTGAATCAAGCGCTCGCGCGGGGCTACGTGCCGCTCGACTATCAACCGCTCAACAGCACGCAGACTTTCGCATGGTATCGCGGGCCGCTCGCGCCGCTAGCCGTAAAGCAGCGAAAGCAACAGGCATTCGAGCGCGCCGACGCCGCGCTGATTTTCGACGAGCAGACAGCCGTTATGGATGTGTCGTATGCTGCCGCCTGGCAACTCGGGCGGCTGCTGGCTCTGGCTTCGCCCGCTTTCTCGAAGGGGCTGCGGCTGTTTGTCGAACGTTACCAGAACGCTTTAGGATTCGCGGACGAGATCGCGAACTTTGTTAATCTTCATCGCAGTTCTTTCACAGACCTCAAGCCCGACAATACGGAGCCCGTCAACGAACAGATTGCCATCGCGGATGATCTGGTTCGGTGGATCGCGCAACTGGTGCTTCTTTACCCCGTGCCCTTCCACTATCTGGTTCCGCACCCTGCGCTGCTGCCGCCTGAATCGCTGCGCTTTTTCCATCTGGACGATAACTGGGTTGATGCGCTCGTAGACGGCGCGCTCAGCATAGCTGTTCGCAGCCTCGCCGATCAGGGCGTCGCGTCGCGGGCTGATTTGCAGTCGGCCTTGTCGAAGATCGTTTATCAATACCGTTTGCGTTTGCAGGGTAAGCAGCCAAAGTGGGACCCTTCAGAGCAGTATATGAGCACTCCCAAATCGGGATTCCTGTTGCGCTCAAGCATCGTAACGGGCTGGCCGGGAGTCGAGGTCACGGCGACAACCATCGCTCTGAAAGACCCAGACCTTCCTGAAATTCTTCGTATGGACAAAATCGCTGATGGAGTTCTGTTTTGCCTCGCGCGCGGTTCTCTCAAACAATTATCTTTCCGCGAGCCGCGCGAAGGGCTCACATTTGGCGTTGACAGCGATGGCGCGATCAAAGCTCGCAAGTCGGGCAAAACTCTCAACATCAAAAAAGACCTGCTGCGCGCGGACTCTCGCGACGGCGTAGCCAATATCGCAGCGCTGCGCCGCCAACTGGCTCAAGCCGAAGCTTTGAACGAAGCCAGCTTCGGGTCCGCTGAATTCGCTGCTCAAATGATTCGCATGCCCGAAGAGCAGATTATCGAATGGAGTTAGCACGCATTTGAAGGAGTCTTATGGCGAACGCAGAACATCTGCTCGTACCTGTCAGGGCGCAAGCGCTGGTCGTTGACGACATAGTGATCGCTAAAAGAGGCACACTGAAAATCGGGCCGCAGAACTACGTCACCAACGACGGCAAGTGGTCTCCGGTGGCGCAGGATTACAGGCTGCTGGTTAATTCCCTGACCGCGCCCGGCCCAAGACCGTTTTACGGAGCCAGCCGCGATTACGATGGCACACCGGCCAGTCAACTCCTGTTCTCGTCGCGCTCGGACGCTTTGCCGGAAGAGAAGGATCGCGGCGTTTATCTTCATTGGGTGCTGCCTTCGGGTTTGCGGCATTCTTACGAGACCGGCTCACTGGATTTCCCGGCCCTGCCGGATCAGTGGTTGATTACGCGCTTCTGCCGCCAAGGCTCAGGCTCGAACGCGAAGCTGCAAACGAAAGCATGGTTCGTAGATAGCGGCCTCGTGCTGGATACGGATGATCCCACTAACCTGCTCTTCGCAAGCGATGACAAGTACGAAGCGCGAAGCGTCGGCAAAGTAGTTGCGCTCGACGAATTCGACCCTGCGGATTTTCGAGGCGAGCGAACAACCATCACTGCTACCGGCAACCAGCAAACCAGTTCGCCGACCTTCACCGCGTATGTCGCAGAAAATCGCAACATTCTTTCATGGCACGACGACCTCGGCGATCTGCGTGCGCCGCTCAATACGGGAAAGATACCAAAAGATACTGTGCTGAGTTATCAGGTGCTTGGCTGGTATCACAACGAAAAGAACGAGCCGCTCACGGCTCTGCGCGTTAAACTCGCAGAGGCGAAGCCGACTGACCCGCCGAGCGCAGCCAAAATAATTGAACTGTTGGGTTGGAGCATCGCTTCGAGTTCGCCGCTGCCCGATGATCTGCTGAAGCGCCGCTGCCTCTTTCACGGCATGGTTTCGTATATCAACTACTGGAATTCCGGCACCTATCAGGGGCCGATACTCGGCTACCCGGACGCGCCTGCGGTCGAAGGAGTGATGGACACTACGAAACCGTCTTTCAAAGTCGGCGTCGGCAACAGCGCTGAGGACGCGCTGGTTTCGCTGGTTTCGGGTGAGTACAGCGAGGAAGAGAAGCCGAATTTGTGGAAAGCGTTGGAGGCTGTCCTTTATCGCCAGACTGAATCACTTATCGGCGGCTGGAACACCGCGCCGCGCGATCACGCGGTTCATCAGAATTGGTTTTCCGCGCTGGACGCGGGCAAAATCTGGTCTATCCGCCCGCGCGCCCGACAGGAGAGCATGTTCCCGACTGACCCTGACGCTACTGCTGAGCAGGCCGCAACTAAGCCAACGTCGGAACAACTCACGAAGCTTAAACAGCTCAACGACGCGCAAGCCGAAGCCGACGCCTTTGGCAGGGAACTAGGCGCGCTGCAACAGGATTTGTACGCGCGCTGGTGGAAGCTGGCCGAAAGGTCTCGCCGCGAACCGCGCGCCGGGCTGATAGAAGAATCTAACCATTGTCTCGCGCTGTCGGGTCGCCTTTCAACTTTGCGTACCCGGCGCGAAAGATCGCTTGGCAGCCTGCCGACGCTGCGGAAAGAGCTTGAGGATATGCTGCCGAAAGAAAAACTGGAACTCTATGCGGACGCCGCGCCACGATTCTATACGCCCGCCGATCCGGTCATTATCGTGAAGAACTGCGGCCTGCCGACCAAGCATCAATTTCCGCGCCCGCTCTCTTGCCGACTGCCGGATCAAATCGTCACCGCTGCCGAAGTCGAAGTGGCGAAGCAAGCGAAACCGTTCAGCAATGTCGCAGGCGTATCGGAGATTGCTGACGCGGCGAGCAAGCATTTCAAGTCGCGCTCCGAAAACCTCGCGAACCTGCTCAAAGACCTGCTCAACGAAGCATCGCTCGTTGAGCAGGCGGTAAGCGATCTTGCCGACAGAACCTTACCATCAGGCAAGAAGTTCAATTCCGCGAGGGACTGGCGAGAATGGACTGAAAAGCTCGTTAAAGTTATGAGTTGGGATGGCAAACCCAAATCGCTCTTGCCCGACCGAATCCAGTTCGGCAAGCCCGGCG
>DATEKX010000012.1:0-2019 GCA_035277165.1 Blastocatellia bacterium
CGAGTTGCTTGCGCAAGCCGAAGGTCGCCTGAAACTGGTTCAGGCTTATTCGAACATGGACGAAGAACAGCGTCGCCTGTTTGTGACTACTGTCATACTTGACCGATTGCCAGAGATCATCAAAGAACTGGGCGCTGCGGGGCAACAGATCATGGAACCGATTGCCAATTCGATCACATCGTCGCTGGGGCAGATTCAAAATCTTACTGTGTATGATTCGCCTCACGCGGGCAACGGCGACGGCGCAGTGTCGCGGATGTTGAAACTAGGGCCGGATGTTTTGTTCCAGTCCTTTCAGGCTCTCAAGAATACCGGCATGATGCCGTTATTTATGGGCATCCTGGAAAAGTCCGGGATCGATATTTCTACAGTGCCGGGATTGAGCGAGGCAAGGAATGGAAAAGAGATTGACTATCCACCGTCAACTCAGACCGCGCTCGACAGCAATATCGTAACCGGCAAGGGAGCCTCTGAGGCCAAGTAAGCGATTATATGAAGCAGGTTGAAAGAAAAATTGCAGGCATTCGTCATAAGCTGGCGACGACGATGTTTGCAGGCTTTGATAGTGTCGCCAGCATCGAGGTTAACCATGAAAACTGATTTTGTTCCTTACATAGTAGTTGCTTTCGTAGCGTTTCTGGTCTTCATCTTTATCCTGAAACGCTTTCTGGTCAACGTTGGCGCAAGAGAGATCGCCATTAAAGAGCGCCGCTACTTTGGCGCGAAGATGCCGCCCGGTCGCGTCGTCGCAACCGAAGGCGAGGTCGGCATTCAGGCCGATGTGCTCAAGCCCGGGCTCCACTTCATCAATCCGATTACGGAGAAGATCGTGCGCAAAGTCCCGCTGATCGAAATCGGCCCAGACGAGATGGGCATCATCGAAGCCATTGACGGCGAACCGATGCCTCCCGGAAGAATCTTTGCGCCCGACCGCGCGCAAAACGCGCACAACAATTTCCAGGACCCGATTGCCTTCATCAAGCAGGGCGGCGTAAAAGGCATTCAGCTCAGAACAGTGCCGCCGGGACTCTGGCCGATTCATCCTTACCTGTTTCGCGTGTCTGTGGCAAAAGCCACAGTCGTTCCGCAGGGCAAGGTCGGCATAGTCAGTACCGCAGACGGCGCGCAACTCGATCCCGGTCGCCTGCTTGCCAAAGCGATCAAAGGGCATCGCAACTTTCAAGACGCAGAGCAGTTCATCTCATCAGGCGGGCAGAAGGGGCCGCAAGTCGAGATACTGACGCCGGGAACCTATCGCATCTTGACCGATTCGATAGCCATCGAAGGCACCACGGAGAGAAAGCTCGGATTGTTTACTGTGCGGCTCTACGATGCGAGCATGATCAGCGAAAACGGCATCGGCCTTGTCGAAGCCTTAGACGGTTCGCCGCTTGACCCGCGCGATTACGTTGCGACTCCTGTCGAGGGGCACGACAATTTTCAGGACGGCAACGAGTTCATCAGTCGCGGCGGGCAGCGCGGGCCTCAGAAAGACATACTGCTTCCCGGCACGTATTACATCAACCCGCTGCTGTTTAAAGTGATTCCTGAATCGGCGAAAGAAGTGAAGCCGGGTGAGGTAGCGGTTATTGTTTCAAACGTTGGCAAAGACCCTTCGGAAGATGTGCGCCGCGAGATGGCTAGAAAGATTCGCGAGCGATTAGAGCGCGAAGAGCAAGAGCACATTTCGCAAGCTGCGGCTCGGCTGGACAAACTTGATGATGAAAGCCGCACCGTCGCCGAGATAAAAGAAGAACTGACGATGACAGACCCGGCAGATGGCCGCCTTGATGAAGGCGCGCACGAAGCTTACGTTGTGCCTGCCGGTTTTCGCGGCATTCAGGAATCGGTCGTAGGGCCGGGCCGCTACTACGTCAACACGCTCGCCGTCTCGCCCATCGTGATACCGACGACGAACCAGACGGTCGAATGGACCGCGGGCGAAGTTGCCAACACGTTCAACCCGTTCGAAGTGATCTCGAAAGACGGTTTCACGATGCAGTTGGAAGTGCGCGTCGT
>DATEKX010000013.1:0-11106 GCA_035277165.1 Blastocatellia bacterium
CAAACCTGCTTGTCGGAGTATGCTACGCAAAGTTCCAATGGCAACTTCGTTATGATGCGGAACAATGGCGGTTAATGTTCCTCCGTCTGTAGTTTTGGCAAACTTGACATGACTACCTTTTTGACTGACGATCTCGAAACCCGCTGCTTTTAGTTTTCGCTCTACCTCACGATAAGGTAATGGATTCATGCGGCTCCGACTTCTACTTCGATTTGACCAACATAGGGCGTGATCGTCGCTATAGGTTCTTCAAAATGGAGTTCTAATGCTTCGCGGAGATTGTTAACAGCCTCTTCAATGCTCTTGCCTTGACTTGCAATATCAACTTCCAGGCATTGAGCTATGCGCCAATCACCTTCAATAGTGATGGAATATGAAAAGGTGCGGTGATTACTACTCATGCGGCAATTATGATGTCACAATTCAGCGGAGTCAAAAGAATATCGATTATTTCGGACTCGATATGGATGCTTAAAAAACGAGCATCGTCAAATTACTTACCTTCAAGTTTTTTTGCTTCGTCCCACAGAGCGTCCATCTCTGTGTGATCTGAATCCGCAGGCTTGCGGCCTTGTTCTTTGAGCCTGTCTTCGATGTAACGAAAACGGCGTCGGAATTTTCTATTGGAGGCTTTGAGCGCGCTTTCAGGATCAACGCCTAACAATCGCGCCACGTTCACCGCAACAAACAGCAGGTCGCCAACTTCATCGCTTACCTCTTTGTGAGAGGGCGACGGGAGGCTTACGGCCTCCTTCAATTCGCCGACTTCTTCGTCGAGTTTTTCGATAACGCCTGCAACGTCGGGCCAGTCGAAATCAACTCGCGACACTTTCGTCGTCATCTGGAACGCTTCCATCACGGCGGGCAGCTTGGTCGAAACGCTGTCGAGCATCGAGCCGTCGTTTTGCGCGCCTTTCGCTTCAAGCTCGGCTGCTTTGATAGCTTCCCAGTTGCGAAGCACTTCGGTTGATGTAGACGCCGTGTCTTCGCCGAACACGTGCGGATGGCGGCGAATCATCTTCGACGATACGCGCTCGATCACGTCTGCGATGGCGAAGCGATTCTCTTCGGTCGCTATGTCCGAGTGGAACACGACCTGAAGCAACAGGTCACCAAGCTCGCCTTTGAACTCTTCGTCGTTGCCTTCGTCAATGGCTTCGATTACTTCGTAAGCTTCTTCCAGAAGCATCGGCTTGAGGCTTTCGTGCGTCTGCTCGCGATCCCATGGACAGCCTCCCGGCGCGCGAAGCCGCGCTATCAACTCGACCAACTCGGCGAACTTTTCGCCCGCCTTACGCGATGAATCACTCATGCTTCTAAATTACAAGATGGAACTTTGCGCGGCAAGGCAGCCGCAAGCAAGGGCGAGAGACTTTCGCGCGGGCTTGCTGTTCTTTGTAGGGGCAGGGCTTGTCCCTGCCCGAATCGCCGACAGGCGATGACTATCATGGTCTTACGACCATTCGAGCAGGGACAAGCCCTGCCCCTACATTTACTTTGTTACAGCCGTGCTGTTCTTTCCTTTTGCCTTTTTACTTTTCACCGCCCGGTGTTAGCATGGCTTTCTTAAAGTGATGTCTAATTCTTAATCAACCCGGATGAAGAGATATGGAAGAAGAGAAAAATTCTGATTTTAGAGTTACAGACCGCCGCAAGTTCAACCCCGATGGCACGCCCCGCGAAGAGTCAGCCGAAACGGAACCGACCCCGACCGCGACCGAACAGGCGAAACCGCAGGCCGAGGAGCCTTCACCCGAAGTAGCCGAGCCGGATAATGCCGAGCCTGATAATGTGGTTTCATTCCCAGGCGAGGCCGCCAAGAAACGAGAACAGGCGGAAGCCGAGCGCAACGCTCAATCAAACGCACAGCCCGATCAGAGCGCGGCGGAACGCGCCGAATCCATCAAAGCCGCTGCGAGCGCAGCCGAACAGGCTTACAACCAAACAAAGTCAGGCCGCCCGACGCAACTGCCCGAAGCCTCGTTTCTGGCTCTGGCCGACATGCTTGCCGGAGAAGCGGCGATGTGTCTGGGACTCGCGCAAGCTCCCGACGGCAACAAGCTGCCCGTTGATTTGGAAACGGCGCGACACATGATTGATATGCTCGGCATGCTCGAACAGAAGACCAAAGGAAATCTTACCGCCGAAGAAGACAGCGTGCTTGAAAACGTCCTCGCCTACCTGCGCATGCAGTTCGTGGCGCTTTCGAGAAGGCAATGAGGATCGCTTTCCTCGGCACGGGCACATCGGTCGGCGTTCCGGCGGTGGGCTGCGATTGTGAAACGTGTCTTTCCGATGACCCGCGCGATAAGCGGCTGCGCACGTCTGTGCTCATAGAGCACGAAGGCAGTAACATCATCATCGATGCTTCGACGGACTTCCGGCAGCAGGCCCTCCGCATCGGCCTCAAAGAAATTGCCGCAATTCTGTTCACACATTCGCACGCAGATCATTGTTTCGGCCTCGACGATACGCGGCCAATCATGTTCAGGCACGGAGCCATACCTGTCTTCGCGACCGAAACGACCTGGCAGGGACTTCGCCGCATTTACGCTTACGTCTTCGAGCCTGCGCCTTATGCGGGCGTGCCTCGCATAATCCCGCATCGCATAGAAGGCGACTTCAATCTTTTAGGGCTACAGGTTGAACCGCTGACAGTCATTCACGGCAGACTGCCGGTCACGGCTTATCGCCTTGATCGTTTTGCTTACGTGACAGACTGCAACGTGATCCCTGATGAAACCTGCGCGCGGCTTTCAGATTTGGATTTGCTGGTGATTGATGCGCTGCGATTCAAGAAGCACCCGACGCACATGACTTTGGATGATGCGCTCGGCTACATTGAGCGTTTGCGGCCCCGTCGCGCTCTGCTCACGCATATTTCGCACGACATAAAGCACGCAGAGACAAGCAGTCATCTGCCTGAAAATGTCCGTATAGCTTATGACGGGCTGACGCTTGAGGTTTGAAGTCGTAGCTTTAATGCCTATGAAAATCTGTCGAAACATTGACGACTGCGAAATAAAGACGCCAACAGTTCTGACCTTCGGCGTATTCGACGGCTTGCACCTGGCACATCAACAGATTGTGAGCAAAGTCGTTGAGCGCGCGCACTCGCTCGATATTCCGGCTACAGTCGTCACGTTCGACCCGCATCCGCGCGCAGTCCTCAGGCCGCAGACCGCGCCGCCTTTGCTGCAAACCTTCGAGCAGAAGATGGAAGGTTTAGAGCGGCTAGGGATAGAGCAATGCGTTGTTTTAAATTTCACTCCCGAACTTGCGCGCGTTAGCGCCGAAGACTTTCTTTTGAATATCATCTTTGGTCGGCTCGACGCTCGCGAAGTTTACCTCGGACACGGCTTCGCGTTCGGGCACAACCGCGAAGGCAATTTCGCGCTGCTCGAACGAGTCGCAAACCAGTCGGGCCGCGTCGCACAGGAAGTGCCTGAGATGATGATTCGCCGTCATCGCGTCAGCTCTACAATGATTCGCCGTTTGTTGATGGCAGGCCGCGTAAACCTTGCGCGGCGCATGCTCGGGCGACCTTACGGCATCGAGAGCCTTGTGATCGAAGGGCGCAAGATCGCCGGGTCGCAACTGAATTATCCGACGGCGAACCTCAAGCCTCATAACACTGTCATTCCCGTAAACGGAGTTTACGTTACGCTCACACTGGTTGATGGTTTCTGGCGGCGTTCGATAACCAACATCGGCAACAAGCCCACGTTCGGAGCCGACGCGGAAGTGACGGTCGAAACGCACGTGCTGGATTTCGACCGCGAGCTTTATGGCGAAAAGATTCGCGTCAGATTTCTTCACCGTCTGCGCGGCGAGCGCAAGTTCGAATCGGTTGATGCGTTGCGCGCTCAAATAAAGAATGACTCTGATCGCGCGGCAAGATATTTTCAAATGAACGAGGTGCAGTGCAGTTTCGATTTCAAGTAAATGCGCTCGCTGTTTGCCGGATTCGACTTGTAAGCCTGACGGATTCGGTTGTATAAAAATCAGGCAAGGTTCTTTTAATCATTCCTTTCAATCTAAACTGCAAGCGAGGTGGCTTCGATGAAGAAAGCTATCAATATAACCGTGAACAAAGCGGCTCAACATCACGAAGTCGAGCCAAGACTACTGCTGGTGCATTACCTCAGAGACGTGCTCGGGCTGACAGGCACGCACGTCGGCTGCGAAACTTCTATCTGCGGCGCATGCACTGTGCTCGTTGACGGCCAGTCGGTGAAATCCTGCACGATGTTTACGGTGCAGGCCGACGGCGCGAGCGTGACGACTATCGAAGGCATGGCGACAGACGGCAAACTCCATCCCGTACAGGAAGGGTTCTGGGAGCATCACGGTCTGCAATGCGGCTATTGCACGCCCGGCATGATAATAGCTGCGTCGCAGATTCTTGATCGCAACTCGGACCCGAGCGAGGAAGAGATACGTCACGGGCTGGAAGGAAACCTGTGCCGGTGCACAGGCTATCAGCACATTGTCGAGGCAGTGCAGTTCGCCGCCCGCAAGATGAAAGCGGCATCGGGCGACTAAATTCATCACTGGAGAATTTATGGCTGACAAGTATGTTGGACGAAGCGTGAAGCGCACCGAAGACCCGCGCCTGATTCAGGGCCTCGGTCATTATGTTGATGACATCAAATTGCCGGATACGCTCTACGTCGCTTTCCTGCGCTCGATGTACGCGCACGCGCGCATCACAAGCCTTGACGTGAGCGAAGCCGCGCACGCGCCGGGCGTCGTCGCCGTATACACTGGCCGCGATGCCTCAGCGAAAATCGGCCCTGTGCCTTGCGCGAGCGCGGGCGCAATTCCCGGTTTGAAGATTCCCGATTATCGTGTGCTTGCTACCGATACGGTGGTCTTCGTCGGTCAGCCGGTCGCAGTCGTCGTCGCCACTGATCGCTATGCCGCGCGCGACGCCATTGACCTGATCATGGTTGACTATGAAGAACTGCCCGTGGTCGTAGATGTCGAAGAAGCAGCCAAAGAAGGCGGCCCGCTCGTTTACGAAGAATACGGCGACAACATCGCTTACAAACTCACAGCAGGCGAAGGCGACATTGACGCGGCGCTCGCATCATCTGATCGCGTGATCACGCAGCGAATCGTTCACCAACGCCTCGCGCCGATTGCGATGGAGCCGCGCGGCGTGCTGGCGCGTTACCTGCCGGGTGAACAGGAACTCACAATCTGGTCATCAACGCAGATTCCGCATCTGCTTCGCACTCAGGTTGCTTTGATGCTCGGCTTTCCCGAAAACAAACTGCGAGTCATCACGCCCGAAGTCGGCGGCGGCTTCGGCTCGAAACTCAACGTCTATGCCGAAGAAGCGCTGCTCGGATGGATCTCCATGCAGCACGGGAAGCCTGCGAAGTGGATAGAGACTCGGCGCGAAAACATGCAAGCGACGATTCACGGGCGCGGGCAGGTCGGCGTTGTCGAAATCGGCTGCATGAACGACGGGACGGTCACGGGTCTTCGATATAACGTCATCGCGGACATGGGCGCATACATGCAATTGCTCACGCCCGCGATTCCAACGCTGACAGGATTGATGCTTTCGGGTTGCTACAAAATTCCTGCGATTCAAATCAACGTGACAGGCGTCTTTACAAACAAGATGTCCACGGATGCATATCGCGGAGCGGGTCGGCCCGAAGCTACTTATGTCGTAGAGCGCGCGCTCGACCTCGTGGCGGTAGAGCTTGGCTTGGATAAGGTCGAAGTGCGCCGCAAGAATTTCCCCAAGCCCGACGAGTTCCCGTTCAAGACCGCAACAGGCTTGTTTTATGACAGCGGCAACTATGAAGCTGCGCTTGATAAGGCGCTCGGGATGGCTGATTACAAGAGCCTGCGCGAAGAGCAGCAAAAGGGTCGCGAGCAGGGAAGGCTCATCGGCATAGGCGTTTCGACTTACGTCGAGATATGCGCGCTCGGCCCTTCGCAAGCCATGCCAGCGGGCGGATGGGAGAGCGCCACTGTGCGAATAGAGCCTACGGGCAAGGTGACAGTGCTGACGGGCGCATCGCCGCACGGGCAGGGGCAAGAGACATCCTTCGCGCAAATCGTTGCGGACGAACTAGGCGTTGATCTGAATGATGTGACAGTCATTCACGGCGATACATCAATCGTTCAATACGGCATCGGCACATTCGGCAGTCGCGCAACGGCTGTGGGCGGAACGGCTGTTTTCATGGCTGTTGAAAAGCTGAAAGAGAAAGCCAACAAGATCGCCGCTCACATGCTCGGAGCTGATGCATCAGGCGTGATGTTTAATGAAGGGAAATTCTCGAAAGAGGCTGCCAGAGCCGCTTCTGCGGCGGCAGAAGTTCCTGAGCCGATGGTGCCAGCAGGTCAAGCGCCAGCCGGAGCGCTGCCCGAACCTGAGCCGGACGGCAAGCACATCACGATTCAAGAGATCGCGCTCGCGGCTCATATCGCGCGCGAAATTCCACCCGGCATGGAGCCCGGACTTTCGGCGACTCACTTCTTCGAGCCGACGAACTTCACATTCCCCTTCGGCACGCACATCGCTGTCGTCGAAATTGATCGCGAGACGGGCGACATCAAGTTCCTGCGCTACGTCGCGGTAGACGATTGCGGCAAGGTGATAAACCCGATGCTTGTTGATGGGCAGGTGCACGGCGGCATAATTCAAGCTCTCGGTCAGGCTTTGTATGAAGAAGTTGTTTATGACGAGCAAGGCCAGTTGGTCACGGGCACGCTGATGGACTACGCAGTGCCGAAAGCCGCGATGGCTCCGTGGCTTGAGCTTGATCGAACAGAGACGCCTTCGCCCGTCAATCCGCTCGGCGTGAAAGGCGTGGGCGAAGCGGGGACGATTGGGGCAACGCCTGCGATAGTCAATGCAGTCGTTGACGCGCTGGAACCTTTCGGCGTGCGGCACATGGATATGCCGATCAAGCCTGAAAAGGTCTGGCAGATTGTGAATCAGTCGTGACTTTGAAGAATGAGCTTGGATATTGATGTTATTCGCGAGAGAGTTCGGGATGGAAAGTACCTTGTCCGAACCCACGCGATCACTCATGCTTTAAAAGAAGGTTTTGAGCGCAAGCATATCGTCGAGGCGATTCTTGAAGGCAGGATTATCGAGGAGTATGAGGGCGAGCAAAGAGTATTAATATGCGGCAAAACAACGCTGTCGGAGAATTCACCGATTTACCTGCACGTTGTTTGTGAGTATGCTGATGCTGTATACGCTGAGTTCGTAACTGCATACATTCCTGATGAGCTTTTGTGGGAAAGCCCGCCCTTTAAGCGGCGTGATAAGCGCACGAAATAGCTTATGACAAACGTACCAACTCCAATCTGTCGCGAGCACGATAAGCCGAAAGAATGGCTGCCGACTACTTTCGAATACAGTGAAGATGGAATAACGGTTCGCATCCCTGGAGTTTATGCGTGGATTTGCACAGAGGATGGAGAACCGTCATTTACACCAGAAACAGTTGATGAGCTTATGACTACCGTGCGCGACCTGCTCGAATCGGCAAGACGGGCTAAGGGTCGTCGCTCGGTGCTAACCGAGTATATTGTTTCGGTCGAATAAAACAGAATTGGCGAAGGAGATTGACCAATGATTCCAACGCAGTTCGATTACCTGACTCCTGCGACGCTCGATGAAGCAGTCGGCTTGCTCACGCAACACGCGGACGACGCCAAGATACTGGCGGGCGGGCACAGCCTTATCCCCGCGATGAAGCTGCGACTCGCGATGCCGCAAATCCTGATTGACATCGGGCGAATCAAAGACCTTTCATACATTCGCGAAGAGGGTGGCCAGCTTCTGATCGGCGCGATGACGACTCATTATCAAATAGAATCGTCCGACCAACTGCGCGACACCTGCCCGATATTGCCCGAATGCGCCGCGCAAATCGGCGACGCGCAGGTGCGCAACAAAGGAACCTTTGGCGGAAGCCTCGCGCATTCGGACCCTGCGGCTGACTGGCCCGCTGTTGCAATCGCGCTCGGCGCCGAGATAGTTGCCGTCAGCGCAAACGGCGAGCGAGTCATTAGCGCAGATGATTTCTTTGTTGACATGCTTACTACCAAGCTTGAGCCGGGCGAGATATTGCGCGAGATTCGCATCCCTGTGCCGAAGGGGCGGTTCGGTCAGGCCTATCTGAAGATGCCGCAGCCCGCTTCCGGTTTCGCGGTTGTCGGCGTTGCCGTTCACCTCTCGCGCGACGCGGGCGGCTCGTGCGAATCGGCGAGCATAGGCATCACGGGCGTTGCTTCTAAAGCTTATCGAGCAAGCGGCGCAGAAGCGGCGATCAAAGGCAGCGCACTTGACGAGCAAGCCATAGCGGCGGCGGCTAAAACGGCAGCCGATGGAGTCTCGATCAACGGCGATATTTATGCGTCTGAAAGCTATCGCACGCATCTCGCGCAGGTCTACACTCGCCGCGCGATTCAAGCAGCGGCATCAAGGGCGAAATGATGAGCGATGAATGATGAATGATGAACTGTAAATAATTAATTTCCTGTTCATCATTCATCGCTCCGCATGCAGCATTTATGAAAATCGAAGGCACACAGGAACTACACGCCAAACGCGAGCGCGTGTTTCAAGCTTTAACTGATCCGGCGGTCCTGCAGCGATGCATACCGGGCTGCGAGAGATTAGAGAAGACAGGCGAGAACTCTTACTCGACAACGCTGCGCGCAGGTGTCGGTTCGATCAAGGGAGTTTTCACGGGCAATGTGCGACTCGAAGATGTGCGTTCGCCTGAGCATTATCGAATAGTGGTTGACGGCAAAGGCCAGCCCGGATTCTTGAAAGGTTCGGGCGACATTGATCTTGAAGAGCGCGACCAGATAACGGTCGTCACTTATAAAGGCGATGTGCAGGTAGGCGGTACAATCGCAAGCGTCGGGCAGCGAATGATACAGGGCGCTGCGCGCATGATGGCTACTCAGTTTTTTACAGCTATTGAAGCCGAAGCCAAAGTCGAGGCGGACGAGCCTCCGCCGAAACACGGCTTTTTTCGGACAGCCCTGAGATGGTTCTCAGGGTGGCTGCGGCGAACTTTCAAAACAACATAACCTCTTAACCCAATCCGTAGAATATGAAATGATAATCACCACACAGTACGTAGACATTCCCGTTGATAATTCTCCCATGCGAATGTTTGTTGCCGCGCCGAAGGCCGAAGGCCGTTATCCGGGCATCCTGTTTTATTCAGATATTTTTCAACTCACAGGCCCGATGCTGCGCGCGACTGCTCGACTGGCCGGATACGGATTCGTGGTCGCCGCGCCGGAAATTTATCATCGCATCGAACCTGCAGGAACCGTCATACCGTTTGACGATGCGGGCCGGACGCAAGGACTGGCTGATGCCGCAAAGACTCCCGTTGCCCATTTCGATGCGGGTTGTCGCGCAACGCTCGATTATCTTGCCAATCATGACCGGGTCGAAAAAGGGAAGCTGGGCGCGGGCGGTTTTTGCATAGGCGGGCATCTGGCTTTTCGCGCCGCGTTGCAGCCTGACGTTGTGGCTACGGTCTGTTTTTACGGCACAGGAATTCATAACGGCAAGCTCGGCCAGGATGAAAATGCAGGCTCGCTTGAGCGCGCAGACGAGATTCGAGGCGTGTTGCTTATGGTATTTGGCACGCTCGATCCGCACGTGCCGGAAGACGGGCGAGCTAAAATACAAAGCGCGCTTGAACAGGCCGGGACAAAATTCTCAATCAGTCTTTATGAGGCCGAGCACGCTTTTATGAGGGATGAAGGCCCGCGCTACGATGCAGAGGCGACCGATCAAGCTTTTACCGAGATGGTCGATTTCTTCCGCCGCGCTTTGTAGCGAACACATTGAGAGCAGCGCAAGCCGTCGCACCTCGCAGGTAAATCGCTCCAGGGTTTACGACTTCAATTCGAGTTTTGCAATCGCCGCATCGCACTTTACGATCTCGGCTGCGATGTCATCAGCAGTGTCGTAATCCCGGCTTGTGAACTCGCCACGATCTTTCAAATCCTTCATTATGTCATAGCCGCGCTGGTGCCAATTACGAGCCTCACGCCACAACTCAAGCTGTTTGCTTGCAGAAGATTTTTCGTTTGGGGCAGTCGCGGCGTAGACGTTACCGAGGTTCGAGTAAGTAGATGCCTTTAACGCTTTCAGTTCGGTATTTGCCGGGTTGGCCTCGGACAACTCTTCGACGATGACGCGCGCTTTCCGGCAATGATCCAGAGCCTGCGCGCCGTTGCCCGCTTTTGCCAGCGACAGCCCTAGATTGTTATAGCTTAATGCAAGCTCGGCTCGCCCGTGCATATTCGACTGGTCTTCATCAATCAACCCTTCAAAGATAGTTACTGATTTGCGAGCGATCTTTAACGCTTCGTTGTAATCGCCAATCTTTGCGAGCGTCTCCCACATCTGCAGGTAAGCTACGCCGAGATTGCGCTGGGCTTTCATGTCGGCAGGATCGGCAGCCGCAATCTCTTCAAATATCGAAAGCGCCTTTCGGTAATTTTCGAGCGCGCCCGCAGTGTCGCCGGTCAGGCGCAACACTTGGCCGATGTCGAGATAGTCTTTGCCCGCAGACGAGCGCAGCGCTGCGTTGTGAGGTTCGGCTGCGATCAATTTTTCATCAATGGCAAGCGCCTTGCGAAAATTATCGAGCGCGCCTGCGAGGTCGTTAGTCTCTCCGAGCGCGTCGCCGAATATTGAATAGAAGTCTGACATGTTGCGTTGCACCTGCGTATCGTCTGGATTTTCCGCAGCCAGTTTCTCAACGATGTCGCGCCCTTTTTTAAAGCTCTCCAGACCCGACGCGAGGTCGCCTGCTTGCGCAAGCGCGTAGGCATAATCCCGGTAGTTGCTCCAAAGAAGTCGGCTCGATTGAAAGTCAAGCTGGTTATTCGCCTGCATCTGTTCGCCGATGGCTATCGCCTTGGAATAGACTTCCAGAGCCGATTCCGTGTCGCCTTTGCCCCACACCACGTCGCCCAGACGACCGTAGATGGATGCGAGGTTTCGGCGATCTTCGACGCTTGACGGATTGTCGCCTGCGAGCTTTTCGCGAATAGCGAGTGACTTGCGGTAGCTTTCAATAGCGC
>DATEKX010000014.1:0-7157 GCA_035277165.1 Blastocatellia bacterium
GCGGCGTGATCGGGTGAGTGGGAGAACCGATGGCGAGCAGGTAAAGAATCTTGTCTTCGCTGTAACTGTCCCACATCGGTTTCAAAAACCCGGTTTCAGGCTTCCATCCGTGAGAAAGCAGCGCCGGATGACCGTTGAGCATCCACGCGAAATCTACTCGCTCATAGATCAAAGTTGCGAGCCGCGCGATTTCCACATCCTTGTGAAAATACTGCCGCGCAGTCAAAACGCCGCCCAACAACAGCGACGTGTCTATCGAAGAGATTTCGCTATTCCATCTTCGCTCGCCCGTTACAGCATCGAGCCAGTGATAAAACCATCCGTGTTCGTGCGTCGCTCGTTCGGCGAAAAACCGAAGCGTCGCTCGCACTCGGTCGCGCGCTTCGCTTGCGCTTATCCATTGATGTTCGGCGGCTATGCAGATGGCTGTTAATCCGAAGCCTGTTGCCGCGATGCTTGCAATATTGCGATGAGTCTCGTCGTGTGGCGAGCCGTCTGTTCTCGCTCGATCAAGCACGAGCCCAGTGCGCGGGTCGGCCTGCTCCCAGAAGTAGCGAAACGAACGGCGCGACAGGTCTTCTAGTAACGCGCGGTCGCCGGGTGACAACCGGTTGCGCTGCAGTGTTGCCGCAAGGCTCGTGTTGCTGATGACAATTAATAATAGAACTGCGAGCTTTGAGAGAAATATGTTGTGTCGCAAATAATTCTTCATCATTTCCCGGCGACTTCAAAACTCGCTTCAAGCCCGTCAACGGAATTCGTGCCGACTATGACTTTGAACGTTCCAGGCTCGACCACAAAGCGCATATCCGTGTTATAAAATCCCAACTGCTCAGGCGCAAGCGTGAATTGGATTCGACGTTTCTCTCCGGGTTTAAGCGTGATTCGCTCGAATCCTTTCAACTCCTTCAAGGGCCGCGTGCGACTCGCCGCCATGTCCCTGATGTAGAGTTGCACAACCTCGTCACCCGCGCGCTTGCCCGTGTTCTCTACTTCGACGCTTGCTGTGAGCCGACCATCACTGCTAATGCTTTGCGCGCTCAATTGCAGGTTCGAGAGCTTGAACTCGGTATAGCTCAATCCGTGCCCGAAAGCATAGAGCGGCGTCACCGGCACATCCAGATATTTTGAAGTGTATTTATTGTTCGGGTCGGGAGGGCGGCCAGTGTTTTTGTGATTATAGTAGATCGGCACTTGCCCGACTGCGCGAGGGAACGTCACCGGCAGTTTGCCGCCGGGATTTACGTCGCCGAACAAAACATCTGCAATCGCGTTGCCTGCCTCTGTGCCTGCAAACCATGTTTCAAGAATCGCAGGCGTGTTCTCCGCAATCCAATTGATCGTCAATGGTCGCCCGTTCATCAAGACGACGACAACCGGTTTGCCAGTGGCTTGCAAGGCTTTGACTAAATCCAACTGGCGGCCCGGCAGGTCGAGCGATGAGCGCGACGCGGCTTCGCCGCTCATCTCTGCCGATTCACCAACCGCGACGATTGTTACATCAGCGTCGCTTGCCGCGCGCGCGGCCTCATTGATGCCGTCAGTTGCATTGCCTTCCACGTCGCATCCTTTGACATAAGTTATTTTCGTGCCCGAACCTGCTTTCGCCTTGATGCCCGCGAGCAATGTCACGGCATCTTCTATTTTTCCGTCGCCGTTCCACGAGCCGATCATGTCTTTCTGAGAATCGGCCAGAGGCCCGACGACCGCAATGGATTTCATTCCTTTGCTCAAAGGCAGAATGTCGCGCTCGTTCTTCAATAGCACCATCGAGCGCGCGGCTATTTCACGCGCCGCTGCTCGATTTTCGCGGCTCAGAATTGTAGCGCGTTCACGCGCTTCGTCTGCGTATGGCTTATCGAATAACCCAAGCCGAAACTTAATCCGAAGTATGCGACGCACAGCTTCATCAAGCGTGGCTTGAGAGAGCTTGCCCGTCTTTGCAAGTTGCGCCCCATGTTTATTGTAGAGTCGGCTGACCATCTCCATGTCAACGCCAGCATTGAGCGCCGCTCGCGCTGCTTCCATTTCATTCGCGGCCAGCCCGTGCTTGATTAATTCTTCGACAGACGTGTAGTCGCTGACAACAAAGCCATCGAACTTCCATTCGCCGCGCAACACTCGCGTTAGAGTAAAAGGGTTTGCAGAAGTAGGCACGCCGTTGAGGTCATTGAACGCGCTCATAAATGTTCCGACGCCTGCGTCAACCGCCGCTTTGAATGGCGGAAAGTAGATTTCTCGCAAAGTCCATTCGGATATATCGGTCGTGTTGTAATCGCGGCCCGCTTCGGCTGCGCCATAGCCGACCCAGTGCTTCGCGCATGCAACCATACGATCAGGCGCGCTGTAATCGCGTCCTTGAAATCCGCGCACGCGCGCGCGCGCCATCACTGATCCCAGATAAGGGTCTTCGCCTGAACCTTCAACTATGCGGCCCCATCGCGGGTCGCGCGCAATGTCAACCATCGGCGCAAACGTCCAGTGCACACCTGCCGCGCGTGATTCAGCCGCCGCGATGCTCGCTGCGCGCTCAACGGCAGCCGCGTCCCAACTGCTTGCCTCGCCGAGCGGAACAGGAAAGATTGTGCGATAACCGTGAATCACATCGAAGCCGAAGATGAGCGGAATTTTTAAACGCGATCCTTCAACAGCGATGCGCTGAAGCTCGTTCGTCTTTTGCACGCCGCGCACGTTGAGAGTCGAGCCGAGCAAGCCTTTTCTTACAAGCTCGATGTGCTCAGGCCGATAATTGCCATTCGCTTCGCCGTCGAGTTGTTGAAGCTGTCCGAGCTTTTCTTCAAGCGTCATCCGCGCCAGCAGAGCGTTGATCTTCTTTTCAATGTCGGCTTGAGGCGCCGTGGCTGGAACTGCTATCGCCGAAGCCAGAAATGCGAATATGAATAGAAAGATCATTGACCTTGCAGAGTTCATTTCAATCCTTCCTCCAGATGAATTGTCCTGATAGTGGTGAAAGATAGTTTTAGTAGTCCCGTTAGGGACGACCTGTCTATAGGGCAGGCGTTGTTAGCACTCTTTGTAGCCCCGTAGGGGCGACCTGTGAATCAAAAGGTCGCTCCTACGGAGCTTAGTTCTAACGCTGTCACCGCTTTCAACCTAGAATCTGAACCGCGCTTGAAACTCCACTACGCGGCCAGACAGCCCGGCAGTCGCGCGACCAAAGTTCACGCTGTTAACGTCAGCACCCTGATCAAAGAATCCTATTGGCGCAAGATTCAGTTGATTGAAAGCGTTGAAGAAGTTCACGCGCAGTTCCAGTTTTGTCTCTTCGCCGAGAGCCGGGAGCTTTGGAAATCCGAAGTTCTTCACAAGGCTCAGGTCTATCGCAGAAAACTTCGGCCCTCGAAATGAGTTTCGCCCGATGCCCGGCGGGTTCAGATTGAAGTCAGGAGGGTTGCCCACAACGGTTGTGTCAAAGAAAGCAGGGCCACCGCCGGGGAAGTTGCTCCCTGTCAGGAAAGCTTCATCGCTCGTGTCATTGCCTGCTCCGCCGAAATACTGGCGCGGGCGTATCGGCCCGAAGAACTTGCCGCTGGGCTGACGAAGCGAACTGAAAATCTTAGGCGTCCAGGGGAAGCCTGAATGCTTAGTCCAGATGCCGTTTATTTCCCAGCCGCCGAAGACTTTGCCGACGAAACCTTCGCGCTTGCGAAATATCGGCAAGTCCCACGTTCCTGATACGATCAGGTTATGCCTGACATCGTAATCCGAAGGCCCTCGCTCTGTTCGCTGATCGGCAGGGAAAGTCTGATTCGTCGGAGCGCCCGGCCCTTCATACGAGAGCGTGTCTATAGTCTTGGCGAACCTGTAGACAATATCAAATCGAATGCCTTGAGCGAATGCGCGCGACAATCGCGCTATCATCGCGTGATAGTTTCCGTTCACGTCCGGTATCAGGAAGAAGACCGGATCGAAGCGCGGATTGAGCGGCTGCACCAGTGTCAGATCGGCAATGCGAATGAATTTGTGACTGCTGCTGCCCTGATAGCCGAGCGCCGCGATGAAGTTCGCAGGAAGCTGATACTCTGTATCGAGCGAGAAAGAGTAGACGTAAGAATTCGGCAGATTCGGTTCCGTGCCCCAGATTTCGACCGTGTTATTGGGTATGCCGCCCGTGAGCGGGTCAATTCCTTGCGCAAGCACAGGGTTGATGGGAAAACTGAACGGCGAGTTGTTCTCGCCGAGCGCGAAAAGAATTCTGCCTCCTACGAACGGAGTTCCAAAGTCAGTAGTAGCCGTCCCGCAGCAGATGTTGTTGCGCGCAAAGAAAGGCGGATTGCCTGCCGTGTTGCCGAACAACACGCCCGGCGTGCGATTGAAAGCGACGCCGAACCCGCCGCGCAGCACTAGCTTCTCTTTGAGGAATCCCGGATTCCATGCGAAGCCCAATCGCGGCCCGAAATTGTTTGCGTCCGTATCAAACAGCTTGTTCTGTATTCGCACGCTTGCAAGATCGAGCCTGCCCGACGGGAAAACGAGATTGGTGATGCGCCCCTGCGCCTCTGTCAGCGGCGAGAATATCTCGTAACGCAGGCCGAGATTCAGCGTCAGATTCGGTCGTATTTTCCAATCATCCTGAAAAAAGAATCCATAGTCGCTGGTGCGAAAATATCGTTGCGCATCGGCAGGAAGCCCCGTAGTCGGTTCTGTGTTGATGGATTCAAAGATCGGCGTTTCGTTCGCAAGATTGAAAAGTCCCACGAACGAAAAGAGCGGTCGCGCGCCGCCGACAAGGCTGTTGTTGTTTTGTTCCTTGCGAACCTCGAATCCAAACTTCATCGCGTGATTGCCGACGACTTTGTTCAAAGTGTCGCGAACCTCGAACGTGTTTTGAGCGAATACGCCCGGAGTCGTTTCTGCGCGAGGCGCTCCGAAACGTATGCGCTCGCCGCCAGGAGTCAGCGGCAAACCTTCGACCTCTATGCGAGGAATGCCGAAATTCGTATCGCTCGTATCAGCGACCTGATCATCGGCAAAGCGCGTGAAATTTCCGCGCAGTTCGTTGAGCATCGTTGCAGAGATCGTGCGAATCCAGGTCACGGTCGCTGCCGAGTTGGCTGGCTTGAAATTTATATCGGCTATCGGGCGACCTTGAGCGCCGATGTCGCTATTGAAATTATTGAGCTTGGTGAAGTACATGCTCACTGCAAATTGATCGTTGGAGTTCGGATTGAAATCAACGCGAGCATTGAACTGTCTGCCGCGAAGCTGATTGGGAGTCGGTATGAGAGCAAGCTCAATGTCGGGAATACCATCCAGCCCGCCCCCTCCAGGATTGCCGAGACCGACATACTGTCCCGTGCTGCCCGTGAGCGAGCCAATATCGAGCCGCCCATTGATCACCGCGCAAGGTCGTCCCTGAGCGATGAAATCTACGCAGCTTGCAGTCAATGTGCCAGCGGTGCGCGGCTCAATGCCTGCGGCGCTGAATACCTGCGCTATCTGAGTGCCCGCCCTCTGGTTTGCGATGAGCTGGCGAAACTCAGCCGTTTCGATGAAGCGAGAGGCTGTAGTCTGGTTGTTTTCGCGAGCGGCTTCATACGAGAAAAAGAAGAACAGCTTGTCCTTGACGATAGGCCCGCCGAGGCTGCCGCCGAATTGCCGGAATCGGCGTTCGACGCGTTGCGGCCCCGCGCCGAAGATGTCGCCAAATTTATTGAAGGCGTTCAACCCCGGGTCTGTGTACTTGAAGAACGCGCTGCCGTGCAAATCATTAGTCCCGTTCTGCGAAACAACTTGAATCTGCGCGCCGGAGTTGCGACCATACTCCGCCGAATACGCGCTCGATATAACGCGCATCTCTTTTACGGACTCTTGATTCGGAGTCACGACTGCCGCGCCGCCAAAGCCGAGGCTGTTGACGCTGACGCCATCAATCTGAAAGTTGTTGGCGGAAATGCGCTGGCCGTTGGCGCTGATAGGAACCTGATTCTCAGTTTGAAAGATGGAACTGTTCGACCCGCCCGGCCCTGTTGTGTTGGGAAGACCGGAAGAGTTGCCGTTTGCTCCGCGCGCTGCATCGCCAAAGATACCCGGCGTCAGGCGTATCAATTCATAAGGGTCACGTCCGGCTTGAGGAATCCGCCGAATCTCCTGCGTAGTGATGGCGCGGTCAATGCTCGCGTTCTCTTTATCAAGCTGAGTTGCATCCGGCCCTGCCGAGATCGTTACGGATTCCGAGACCTGGCCTGCTTCAAGCGCGAGATCGATGCCTTGTGCGTCCTCTGCATGAACGACGATATTATCAATCACCTGTTTTTTAAAGCCTGATGTTTCGGCGCTCACAGTGTAAGTGCCCGGCGCAAGCCCCGACACTCTGTAGAACCCGTCATCGCTGGTTGTAGTTTGCTGCGTTTTGTTTGTCTCCTGATTAGTGACTGTGATCGTAGCGCCCGAAACAACAGCGCCCGATGGGTCTGTCACAGTGCCTTGAATGCTCGCCTTGAATTGAGCGCTGGCAGGAACAGCAAGTGCAGAGATGAGGAAAACAATTAAAGTTAAGCGGAAAAAACTGAAAAGCGGTTGAAGCATGAGTGTGCCCTCCGTAACCGAAAATGATCGTCGAGTCTTTTTGCTTGCAATGAAAGCCGCAATGCTCGAAGCCAAGTGAATGGTTGAACTGGCTAAAACGCCTCGTGAGGTTTTAGAAGTATGTAGGTTCGGTTTGATAGTATCTCGAATCCCCGTTACCCGTCCGGCATTTATTCTCATCTTCTAGTCATTGACTGTCAAGCGTCGCTTTGAAACAGAGGAACTCTATCAGGCAAAATACCTGAGCAATAATACGGAGGTCTGGATGAACGTAAAATACCACTTGAAAATTGCCCTGACTGTCTTCACGCTTGCAATCAGCGCGAAAGCGGTCGTCGGAATACAAACTGCCGCAAACATTGACAAGAGTAAGCCTGACGTGAGCGATAAACATTTCGTTGAGCAATTGAAATTCGGCTCGTCGCCGATAATTACCGGGCAGTGGGTCACGTTCGTCTACAGAGGCGCGGGGCGCGACGTAGAGCTTGTCGGCGAGATGACAGATTGGAACAAGCGTGGCGTGAAGCTTCAGTATCTCAACGGAACCAGCAGCAGATATTTCTCCATGAAATTTCCCGATGATGCGCGCATCGAATACAAATTCGTCG
>DATEKX010000015.1:0-5940 GCA_035277165.1 Blastocatellia bacterium
AGCGTCAACAAAATACTTTCCGCCTGTAATTCGGTCAACTTGCGATAACTCATTGGAATCTCATCCGTCATTGCAAAGAGGCGCTTGACAGTCTATGTAGAAATCTATACAAATAGAAAACTATACTGAAAGGAGCACGGATGAGCCCTAAAGCGTATCTCTCTTATTCCGCCGCAGTCATCCTGCAAGCGACTGCGAACGGTTACCAGTATGGCTTCGACATTATGGACATCACAGGCTTGCCGAGCGGAACGGTCTACCCGGCGCTGCGCAGGCTGGAAGAGATGGGACTGGTCGTTTCCAAATGGGAGAAGCAAACTGTCGCGCAGCAGGAGCAGCGCCCGCCTCGCAAATATTACGAAGTCACGAAAAGCGGGAAAGATGCCCTGAGTGAAGCCGTAAGTCGCTACAGATTTTTAGACCGCCTTCTGCCTCAAGCTTCTCGCAAAATCAAATCAACTAGCTAGCGCGGATGAGTTGTTATGTCTGACCGAATTAAGAAGCCGACTTTGAAACCACACCTCTGGCTGATCCGCATGATCGGCGTGATCGTGCCGCGCCGTTTGCGCGCTGACTGGCGGCAGGAGTGGGAAGCAGAGTTGCGCTATCGCGAAGCGATGCTTTCGGAGTGGGACAGACTCGATTTCTGCAACAAATTCTCTCTGCTGCGTCGCAGCTTGGGAGCGTTCCGGGATGCGCTGTGGTTTCAGTCATACAGATGGGAGGACGAGATGATTCAAGATTTGCGATACGCAGTGCGGATGCTGCTCAAACGTCCGGGCTTCACATTTATTGCAATATTAACACTGGCGCTCGGCATCGGCGCGAACACGGCGATCTTTAGCGTCATCCACACGGTATTGCTGCGCCCGCTCCCGTTCGCCAATCAAGAGCGGCTGGTTGTAGCGTGGAAACATGATACGACCGCAGGCACTCCCTTCATTGAATTATCGGTAGCTGAATTTAAAGACTGGGAAGCCGAGAACCAGAGCTTTGAAAGCATAGCTGTGATGCCGACAACATCTTATGGCTATGGTTATGTGATGATCGGCAGAGGCGAAGCCGTGCATCTTGAAAGCTCGAAAGTCACCTCGCAGTTCTTCTCAATGCTGGGCGTAGCGCCCGCGCTCGGTCGAGGTTTTGAAGAAAGCGACGACCGGGAAAATGCCGCAAAGGTTGTTGTCATCAGCGACCGCCTGTGGCGCGAGCGATTCAATGCTGACCCGAACGTCGTCGGACAAATCGTAACGCTGGCAGAATCCGGCTATACGATCATCGGTGTGATGCCTGCGAAATTCGAGTTTCCAAGAGGCGTTGATTTGTGGCTGCCGGTGACGGCTACGATGCCTGCGCGCACTATCCAAAGCTACGGCGCGAGCTTTTTACAAGCTGTCGGCAGGCTGAAAGCCGGAGTAACGATTGAGCAGGCCGAAGCCGAATTGAACACCATCATTGCCCGTATCGCCGCAGAGCATCCAGAAGCTGAACTCGACGGCCAGCGCGCCGTCATAACTCCGCTCGCCTTTCATTTGTTCGGAGATGCGCGACCTGCGCTCTGGTTGTTGCTGGCGGCCACGGCGATGTTGTTGTTGATTGCTTCGGCCAATATCGCAAACCTGCTGTTGGCTCGCGCGACTGCTCGGCGCAGAGAGTTCGCCGTGCGAGCGGCGCTAGGCGCAGGCCGCATGCGTATCGTTCGCCAATTGATGAGCGAAAGCCTGGCGCTTGCAGTTTGCGGCGGCGTAGGCGGCGTATTACTGGCGAACTGGCTGATTGATTTGCTCGTCTATGTTGCCCCCGCAGACATCCCGCGCATTGAAGATGTCCGGCTCGATTTCACCGTGTTGGTATTTGGATTATTTATCACACTGCTGACAGCCTTTTTCTTTGGCCTGTTTCCAGCGCTCACGGCGGCGAAAATCAATCTGAACGAAACTCTCAGCGAAGGCAGCAGTAAACTGTCGGGCGAACGCACAGGAAAGCGGCTGCGCAACGCTTTGATTGTTGCCGAAGTCGCCGTCACGATTGTTCTGCTGTCGGGCGCGACGCTTATACTTCGCAGTTTTGTGAATCTGAACCGTGTGACTCTGGGCTTTGATCCGCAAAACGTGTTGACCATGCAACTGAACCCGAAAGGCGCGAGATATGGGAAGCCTGAAGTGCGGCGTGAATTTTACAGGCAACTGATCGACAGGCTCGAAGCGCAACCCGGAGTGATTGCGGCCAGCGCCGTGTTGATTCGCCCGATGGAAGGCCACGTCGGCTGGGATGTGCCTTTTACGCTCGAAGGGCAATCCGTCGCCGAAGCGCAAAAAAATATCGTGCCGAATTTTGAAGCTGTCACTGCGCATTACTTCCGCACGTTCAGAATTCCAATCAAAGCCGGACGCGAATTCACCGATCAGGACACAGAGAACGCGCCGCTTTCGGTCATCATCAGCGAGACGATGGCAAAATCCCTGTTTGCGGATGATGTTGACCCGCTCGGCAAACGAATCAAGCTCGGCACATCGTCGCCCGATAGCCCGTGGCGCATTATTGTCGGCATTGCGAACGATGTTCGTTATCGCGAATTGCAAGCTGTTAGTTTTGATCTTTACGTGCCGCTCTCGCAATGGCGAGCGGGCTTCGTCAATCATTTTGCCGTGCGCACAGAGACTGATCCGACAAACTTCCTTGCTACTGTTCAACGCGAAGTCGCCGCCATTGATCAGAGTCAGGCCGTAGCCAGCGTAGCGACGCTGGAGCAGCTTATCAGCACGAACATGGCTCGCCCGCGTTTCAGCACAGTGACGTTGGGTTGGTTGTCGGCGCTCGCGTTGTTGCTGGCAGCCGTCGGAGTTTACGGAGTCGTCGCTTACGCAGTCGCGCAGCGCACAGGAGAACTCGGCATCCGCATAGCGTTGGGCGCGCAAGGCCGAGATATTCTGAAACTCATCATCGGGCAGGGAATGCGTCTGGTCATAATGGGTGTTGGGATTGGACTGGTCGCTTCACTGGCGCTCGCGCGGCTGATCGAAAAATTGTTGTTCGGCGTATCTGCTACAGACCCAGTGACGTTTGCATTGATCGCCTCGCTGATAATCATTGTAGCGTTCGTGGCCTGTTGGATACCGGCGCGACGAGCAACAAAGGTAGACCCGATGGTCGCGCTTCGATGCGAGTAGCGTAAAGAGAATGAAAGCTCATCTCTGGCTAATCAAATTCATTGGCTTAATCGTGCCGCGCCGTTTGCGCGCTGATTGGAAACAGGAGTGGGAAGCGGAACTGAAGTATCGCGAAGCAATGCTTTCGGAGTGGGACAGGCTCAACTGGCGCGGAAAGCTCAGTCTGATACGGCGAAGTCTCGGAGCGTTTTGGGATGCGCTGTGGTTTCAGTCATATCGGTGGGAGGACGAAATGATTCAAGACCTGCGTTTTGGCGCGCGGATGTTGATGAAGAAACCGGGCTTCACTTTTGTAGCAGTTCTCACGCTCGCTTTAGGCATCGGCGCGAACACGACGATCTTCAGCGTAGTGAACGCGGTGTTATTGCGCCCGCTCCCCTTTTCGCAAGCCGACAGGATGGTGCTGATCTGGGGCAATTTTCTGAAGATCAATATCACAGAACTGCGCGCCAAAACGGCAGAGTATGTGAATTACCGAGACGATACACAAAGTTTCGATCAGGTCGCAGCTTTTTATACGGCGGATTTGAACCTGTCGCGCGAAGGCGCGCCGGAGCGCGTCGCAGGCGCCCGCGTGACGGCCAATCTTTTTACGCTGCTTGAAACGCAAGCGGCGCAAGGTCGCGTAATCGCCGATGATGAAAATCAACCGGGGCGCGATAACGTAGCCGTCATCAGTCACGGCTTCTGGCAGCAACAACTGGGCGGCGCATCGAACGTGATCGGCCAACAGCTCAAGCTCAATGATTTGAATTACACGATCATCGGAGTGATGCCTGATGGGTTTCAATTTCCGCACGCGAGCTTTGATTTTGCCGAACCGGCTAATGTCTGGTTGCCGTTGGTGCTCGACCCCGCACAAATCACAGAGCGCAGCGGCGGGTACGCAGTCAATGTGATTGCGCGGCTCAAACCTCAGGTGGCGTTGTCTGAAGCGCAAGCTGAGATGAATGCGCTTGGGCAAAAGTTCGAGCGGGAATATCGAAGCTATCGCGGGCCGAATAACTCGGATGGCGGCTGGCGCATCACTGTCGTCGGGTTGCAGGAGCAGATCACAGGCGCGAGCCGTCTTGCGTTGTGGGTTTTGTTTGGCGCGGTCGGTCTGGTGCTGTTGATTGCCTGCGCCAACGTCGCCAACCTTCAGATTGTGCGGGCAATCCAGCGACAAAAAGAGATTGCAATTCGTTCGGCGCTCGGCGCTCGGCGTGGGCGCATCATTCGGCAATTGTTGATCGAGAGCCTGATGCTGGCAGCCTCAGGCGGTGCGCTCGGTTTGCTGTTGGCGTGGTGGGGTGTGCGGTCGCTTGCCTCGCTCAATCCTGCGAACCTGTCGCGCGCAGGTGAAGTCAATGTGGACGGGCGAGTGCTTGCCTTCACGCTATTGCTATCGGCCTTAACCGGCATTGTGTTCGGCCTGTTGCCCGCGTGGCAAGCCTCGAAACCCGACTTGCAACAGGCATTGAAAGAAGGAGGCGCGAATCTCGCGCGCGGCAGGTATCGTCTGCGCGAGTTGCTGGTCGTAGGCGAGATTGCGCTGGCGCTCCCTCTGCTGATCGGCGCGGGACTGTTGATCAATAGCTTCGTCAGGTTGCAGCACATCAGTCCGGGCCTTGATGCAGACAAAATCCTCGTCGCAGGAATCAATTTGCCCAACGAGAAATATCGCGAACCGAAACAGGCGGCGATGTTTTTTGAAGAACTGATGCGCCGTGTTGAAACTGTGCCCGGCGTTGAGCGGGCGAGCTTTGGCACGCAGGCAATTTTAAGCGGCGCGGCCATCAACGATGTGCTCTCTATCGAAGGCCGACAGCTTGATTTCAATAATCCAGATACCGCAGGCTGGCAACGTATCGCGCCGGATTACTTTCGCGCGCTCGGCGTTCCATTGATTGAGGGCCGCGAGTTCGCAGACGGCGACACCAGAGAATCCGCGCCCGTCGCTATCGTCAACGAAACGTTTGCGCGTCATTACTTCCCCGATGGAAACGCGCTCGGCCAGCGCATCACGCCGGGCTTGCCGCGCCCGAACAATCCATTCTCTACGATCATAGGCATAGTTAAAGACATCCCGCACCGCACAGTAGAATCGCAGGCCGAGCCGGAATACTTTCTTCCTTTTGCGCGCGAGCCGCGACGCGATGCTTATCTATTCGTGCGCGCCGGTGTACCTCCGATGAGCCTCGCCGCCGCCGTGCGTGATCAGGTATTAGCGGTTGATCGAGATCAGCCGGTGACAAACTTCACGACGATGAATGATGTCATTCGATCTACGACCGCGCCGCGCCGGTTCAACACGATGTTACTGGGCGGGTTTGCATTGATCGCGTTGTTGATGGCGGCGCTTGGAATTTATAGCGTGAACTCGTACGCGGTCACCGGGCGCACGCAGGAGATCGGCATCCGCATGGCGCTCGGCGCGCAGTCGCGCAATGTGCTGGCGCTGGTGTTGAAACAAGGCATTGCGCTCGCTTTAACAGGCGTAGGAATTGGTTTGCTTGCGTCGCTGGCTTTTACACGTTTGGTAAAGAGCCTGCTTTTCGGCGTGTCTGCTACTGATCCGCTGACGTTCATTGTTGTCGCGTCGTTGTTGACGCTCGTGGCGCTCGCGGCCTGTTGGATACCGGCGCGGCGTGCAACAAAAGTTGATCCGATGGTCGCGTTGCGGTTTGAATAACGAGGGGGATATGAAAGCTCACCTCTGGCTGATCAAGTTCATAGGCTTAACCGTGCCGCGCCGTTTGCGCGCTGACTGGAAGCAGGAGTGGGAAGCGGA
>DATEKX010000016.1:0-6974 GCA_035277165.1 Blastocatellia bacterium
TGATCGAGCGCGGCGACGTGCTGCACGTTGATTTCGGCATCACCGCCATGCGGCTCAACACGGACACACAGCACATGGGCTACGTGCTGCGCGAAGGCGAAACGGATGTGCCTGCCGGAATCAAGCAGGCGTTAAAAAATACCAACAGGCTTCAAGATTTGCTGATGGAAAGAATGAAGCCCGGTCGGTCAGGCAACGAAGCGCTTGCCGACGCGCTCGCTAAAATGAAGGCCGAAGGCATCAAAGGAACTATCTACACGCACCCGATAGGCGATCACGGGCATGGCGCAGGGCCGCTCGTCGGATTGTGGGACCGCCAACAGGGCGTGCCCGGTCGCGGCGACGTTATGATACTGCCCGGCACATGGTTTTCGATTGAGCTACAGGCGACCACTCCCATTCCTGAATGGGGCGGGAAAGAATTGTGGGTAGGGCAGGAAGAAGACGCGGTGATTGACGAACAGGGCCACATCACGTGGGTGCTCAAACGACAAACTGAGTATCATCTGGTTCGCTGATTTATTGATTCATTGAATCAATTCTATAAATCCTTTTCCGCCGTGATACGCCATCGGCTTCCCGATTTTTGTAACCATAGCGCCTGCCGCACTGTGCCTGAAAAAGGCTTCTCGCCGATGAAGTTCCAGCTTTTGTTGAACGTCGCCGTAGCTCGCGAGCCTGATTCGTCAGGCGTGATCTGAATATTGCTCAACTGAATTTCCATGCTTGAGAAACGCGCGAACGCTTTCGCTTTGTCTGCTCTCACGTCAGAGATGCTCACATTGCTGCGGCGGTAGTAAGCGTCGAGCGTGTCTGCATAATGGCTCATGTACTCATCGAGATTATGCGCTTTCATAGACGAGGCCCATCCGTTCAAAGCTGCCTGAACTTCACTCTGCACCGCAGAAGCGTCGCTTGAGCCTGTCGCCTGTCCCCCTCCCTCTACGGACTTGAGGAAGTTGACATTCGCGCGGTCGGCAGCAGTCAACTGCGAATCGCTGTAGTCGCGGCGCGGCCTGTACCACGGGCGGTTGTTGAAATATTGCTGCAGGTCGGATGAATCAAACACCCGACCATAACGCGCGTAAACTGTGTTGCGAAGCAACCGCAGGTCTGAGACCGGCAAGCCCGTGATGTCGCTATTATCCAGAGTCGTTCCGTTCAAAATCTTCGCTTCGGCCCGCCCCTTTGCGTCCGTCTGAATCGGAGGCGTGTTTGTGTTTCTGTCGCTTGGACTGGCGCTCGGCGGCGGAATAGTCGGAACCGGTTGTCCGGCGCTTGGGGTAGGAGGCGGATAAGTTGAAGCGGCTGGCGCAGTGTCTCTCTTACTGCCGATGAATATCCAGTAAGCCGCTGCGGCAAGCGCCAGTAGTATCACGGCGCTCGCTATCCCTGCGATGAGTCCCCTGCTTGATGATTGCGTAGTGACTTGCGGCTGCGTGGCAAACTGAGCGGGGTTATATCCTGAACCGTAATTGACAGGCTGCGGTGTTGTGTTGGCAGCTTGCGGCATCGTGTAAGGCGAAGTAACGGGCGCGTGCACGACCTGTGTTGGAGCTGGCATGCCTGCGCCGCGATCAGTCATGGAAGGCGATATGGCCTGTGTCGCTCCGGTTATTGCCGCCTGAAGCTCGCGCGCAAGCACGCTTGCGTCATCCTGGCGCGCGTTGGGGTCTTTGGCCAGCGAGCGCATGATGACTGCTTCGAGCGCGGGCGATATTCCGAGGATTTGAGGCATCGGCGGCGGCGCTTCGGTCAGGTGTTTAGCAACGACGCCTGTGGCCGTGTTTGCCGTGAAAGGCGGAACACCCGCAAGCATTTCGTAGAGCATCGCGCCGAGGCTGTAGACATCCGAGCGCGCGTCGAGCAGTTCAGCTTTGCATTGCTCAGGCGACATATAGTAAGGCGTGCCGATCACCATGCCTGTTTGAGTCAGGTTTTGATCGCTCGCCATGTCGCGCAGCTTGGCGATGCCAAAGTCCACTACTTTTGCAGTCTCTTGATCTTCGTGTGTTCCGGGCGGAAGGACTATGATGTTATCCGGTTTCAGATCGCGATGGATTATGTTATTGCGATGCGCCGCGCCGACTCCTGCGCACACGCCGCGCATCAACGCGACGGCGCGCACGGGATTGAGCTTTTTTTCAGTTTCTAAAATATCGCGAAGCGGAAGCCCCGCCACCAGTTCCATAACGATAAAGGCAGGCGCATCATCCGTGCGCGCTTCGCCGTAATCATAAATTGCCACGACGTTCGGATGATGAAGCATAGCAGCGGCGCGCGCTTCTCTGCGGAATCTTTCGAGGGCCGATTGCTCTTTGACGAATTTCGTATGAAGCACTTTGACTGCTACTTCGTCGCCTATGTGAACGCGTGTTGCGCGATAGACGGCCCCCATGCCGCCTTCGCCCAGTCGCGCGACGAGCTTATATTTTGATTCAAGCACGCGACCAAGCATAGGGTCGAACGGAACAGGCTCAATCGCGCCATGAGCGCTGACTACTTGTGTACGGTCGTCCGATGTGCGGCTGACGGGTGTATCTACGCGCGTGACGGCTGTGCCGCAGCTTGTGCAGAAACGCACATTCTCGCTCATACTCGCATGGCATTGTGGACAATTCATCGGGCCTGATGTTCTCCGTCTACTAAAGATTCCTTAGCCGTCATCGTAGCTACTTGCAGGGCTTATGTAAAGCATAATGAAATTGGAATACAGGGCGCAATCACTTTCGACATGGCATGGAATTTGTTATTAGATAATAGGACTGCACTATTCAAGAACGCTCTGACTGATTTGGAGGACAAAAATGTTGTCGCGACGAAAGCTTTCGGTATTAACCAACTTTTCAGTAATACTTGTTTTGAGCCTTTCGATTTATGCGCAGGATGATAAATCGAAAAACAAAAAGGCTATGGCTTCGGGCACGCCTGTTTTGTGGCAAGACCCCGGTGATATATCTTCACGCGACCTGTTTGCGGGGCCGGGCGGCGAGGCTATGAAGCCCGATTTAAGCCAGTTGACTTTCATCAAAGAAGAGACCGGCGGTTACTCGAAAAAGTATCGCGTGCGCGATGGGAAGGGGCGCGTCTGGGTTGCGAAGTTGAGCAAAGAAGCGCAATCGGAAACTGCCGCGACTCGAATAATGTGGGCAATCGGGTACCAGACGGAAATTCCTTATCTCGTGCCCAGCGTCACGATTGATGGCAAAGGGACTTTTGAGAACGTTAAATTTGAAGCGCGACCCGAAAACGTTAAGCGACTGGATTTATGGAAATGGAGTGATAATCCATTTGTTGGCACGAAAGAATTTCAAGGCTTGAAAGTGTTGATGGTGCTGCTGGAAAACTGGGACATCAAGGACGACAATAACAAGATTCTTCTTGTGCGCAACGAGCGGACTGGAAGAAACGAGTTGCAGTATATCATCAGCGACCTCGGCGCAACGTTCGGTAAGACAGGAGGCATTCTTTCGCGCACTCGCAACAAGCCGGAAGATTACGCCGAAGCCAAGTTCATAAATGAGGTCAAAGGCAATCGCATTGATTTTCGTTTCAGCGGCAAGCGACAAGGCTTGTTTGATGACATCACAATCGGGCAAGCTCGCTGGCTCGGCAATCTGCTTGCGCAATTGACCGATCAACAGATTCAAGACGCTTTTCGCGCAGCCAACTACACTCCTCAGCAGGTCACGCTGCTATCAGATGCGTTGAAGGCTAGAATCACAGAGTTGGAAACCCTTCCTCAAAGATAGTGATTAGTCGTCAGTGATCAGTGGCCAGTTGTTGGGAACTAGCAACACCACGATCACTGACCACCGACACCTCCCAGATATTGATTCGGTACAAATATCGAGACGGCTCGTATTGAAAAAATACGTGTGCGCGAAGAGGTCTTTTGCATATTCACGGATTTAAATACGGGTGCGACTGGCACTGGCATTGCTCTATAAAGGGTCTGACGGATTTACACTTTCTTATTTGAGGAGGAATGATTATGGCAACTCTTGTGACCGGATTGTTTCGCTCTCGCGCAGACGCGGATCGCGCAGTCGAAGACCTGGTTCACTATGGATGGTCGCGTGATGACATCAGTTTGCTTATGAGCGATGCGACGCGCGGTCGCGAGTTCGGCCTGGCAATGGCGACGAAAGCTCCCGAAGGCGCGGCCACTGGCGCGACTATAGGAGGTGTGCTCGGCGCGATTGCTGCGGGACTTGTGGCACTGGGCGTGATCGTAGTTCCCGGACTCGGGCTTGTTGCAGCCGGGCCGATAGTAGCGACTCTTGCGGGGCTCGGAGCCGGAGCAGCGGCAGGAGGACTCACGGGCGCGCTGGTTGGGCTTGGACTGCCTGAGCACGAAGCGAAGTTCTACAATGAAGAGATAGAACGCGGCGGCATTCTCGTCGGCGTTTATTCGCACAGTGATCGCGGCGATCAGGCTAGAAAGATTCTCGAAGCAGCAGGCGCTGAAAAAGTGAAATGATAATCAAGATTTCGCGCGGTGCGTCTTTCATTAGCGAGCAAACGGGCATGGGGACAAAAGGGTGATTATCTGAAAGACGGTAACGCGGAGTGGACGAGGGATGCAGTTGATCTATGACTGTGTCCCTCGTCTGAAAAGTGTGATTGCAGAACAACAAGGGAGCATTGATGAGCCGCAATAATCCTAATATTGAAGACCCGGTTGATGGCGGGCGAGGATCAAATCCAGATGTCGATATTCCTCCCGGAGGAGGTTCCAGTCCTGATGATCCGCAACCCGTTCCGCCTGACGTTGGGCCACAGCCTCCGATAGAAGAACCGGTCACTACCGATGACGAGCCTAACCCGTTGCCGATAGGTGACCCTGTTCCGAACGAGCCTACGCGGTTGGTTTGACGATAGATGATTTGAATTAAGAAATTCTGTAAATAAAACAAAGGCCGTCTTCACGTGAAGACGGCCTTTGTTTTATGCGAAAGGAGGAATTATGCTGAACGGCTTAGGGAGTTGGGATAGATGATAGCGCATCTGATTGTACAAGGACTGTGCCCGTTTGTACCTGCTGCCAGTAATCCACTACGTAATCTTTCATCGCGCCGTGACCCCAGCGAGTATAAAAATCAAAATCTTTCATCTCTTTATAAGAGCGGTCGTAATCCCATCCATAATAAGTCATGCGATAGACAGCGCCCGCTACGCCTGTGCGATGGCGACCGCCTATACAATGAACGAAGAACTTGCCTGTGGTCGGGTCGCTTGCCAGCTTTAAGAATTGCTGAATCTGCTCTTCCTTCGGATATTTCGTATCGCTCATCGGGATATTGATGTATTGCATTCCGGCTGCTTCAGCCGCGCGTTTTTCATAACTGGTCGGGTCGTCGCGCAGATCAATGATAGTTTTGATACCGAGCGCGGCCAGGTCTTTGTAATCGGATTCTTTCGGTTGCGCACCGCGATAGAAACGCTCGTCCAACTTTCCGAAATTCTTTACCTTGATTGTCGAAGCAGGGTCGGGCTGGCCGGATTGCGCATTTGCGGTGGCGATTATTGAGAGGGTGAACACTAACGCAAGCGATACGGCCTGCGCAATCTTGAGAGCAGCTTGGCGAGCTATCATTTTCATCCCTAGAATCCTTTATCAGTGCTTATTGAATCTCCGGCGCTTTGATTCGTGCTGAGCTTTTGACGTTGCAAGCTTTTTTAGCGCCGATCCCCGCGAACACGTAGATTATACCATGACCTGAGGGGGATACAAGTTGTGATTCTATTGCCACACTGATCAATCTATTCCTCATAAAATCGCATTTTGGTTGAGCAATTGGCCTGCCATGCATCTGAATTGCAATTTTTGACTAATCGCCCCCTTTTGCGGCGCGTTTTAGATTCGCAGTCGCCTGTTTAATCAAGTGATCTATAGCCGCCGAAATCTCAGGAGCCGTCTCATCCAGATAATGCGTATGCGCTCCCGGTCTTATGCAGAATTCCTGGCGCAATCCTTTTTTGTCTCGCGTTATAGTCACTAAATTGCTCAACGGGCTGCTCCAGGCCAAAGGCTCATCTGGAGACAGTGCATTATGATCCCACTGGTAGACACATTTGTCTGAGCGCCACAGATAGCGACCTACATAATCGCCGCTTCGAAAAGCGTTCATCCAAACGGTAACGCCGAGCGCCTGCGGGTCGGGAAGATGGCTGTCAGGAATGTGAAGCGGGTCGTCCTTATCCCATTTTTTCAGATCAGTATGCCGCGCCCATTGGTAAAGATGCGGGAATCGCAGGCTGTATAACTGGCGCAGCGGACATCCCAATGTTAACAAGTAAATGGGGATGTGCTTTTCTGCTCGGTGACGCGCTCGCTCGGGGTAGAGCTTGTCAAGCTCCGCATCAGGCTCGCGATTCAGGAATCGCAACAGGTCTGCCGTTATAACCGTCCCCTGACTGTGCGAGACTATGAGAACTGCATCGTAGCCACAGCCATCATCCGGGTCTTTCCATTTGCAGATATACCTGAGCAACGATACGTATCGCGCACAGATTCTCGCGCGCGGATTCCGTTCTCGCGGATGCTCGCGCAAGTGATTATCTACGTCGAGCGCCACATCCAGCGCGGGCCGAAATCCAAGAGATACCTTGTTGAGTTTTCCGCTCAACGTGTCCCATTGTTTGCGCAGCGCCGTAACACGCATTCCCGATATGACCAATCCGGCAGTCGAAGCGGCGAGCAATCCGCCAACGCCTTCCAGAATTTTGTTCACCCACCCGAACGGCTCTTTATCAAAGAAATATATGGCGCTTATCGGGTAGATGATGGCGGTCGAGAAGAAGATCAACTCGCCGGAAAGCCGCATCTGCCGGAATCCTCTGCTCAACCAGTATCCGAGCCGATTGGATACTTGAGAATCCTCGTCTGCGATTTTCGGCGGACGCGCCTCGGCCAGCACGATTGGCGCTACGGAGCAAATTGCAAACAGAACGGCTAATCCAAAAGTTAT
>DATEKX010000017.1:0-4189 GCA_035277165.1 Blastocatellia bacterium
CATCCGAAAAATTCTGCTCGCTCAAGGCCATCTGAGCGCTGATCAAAGAGATTCGATTCAGCATCCTCTGGTTCTTATTGCCGGGTTGCTCAGCTATAAGAGAGACTCGGTTGAGCGCATCCTGCGCTTCAGCATAATGACCCAGCCGCCACAGCATATCGCCGCACCCTATCAACCCGAACCCGGCGCGGAACTGGTTGCCCAGCGATTCGTAAATTCCGAGGCTCTCCTTAAAATGGTTAAGCGCTTTTGAGTATTGTTCCTGCTCGCCATAGGCAATGCCCATATTACCTAGTGATTCCGCCATCAACGATTGGTCTCCTATCTGCCGGGCCAGTTTAATCTGCTCCCCGAACGTTTCAAGCGCAGCCGTGTAGTCGCACTTCATCAAGTGGGCAAACCCGCGTTGTGTCAGGGCGGCTGAAGCCTCTCTGAGGTAGCCCCTCTCTTGATAGATCGCGAGCGCCTGTTCTATGTAAGGCAATCCTTTGTCCGCGTCGTGTTGTTCTATGTACAGACTGCCGAGCGCCAGCCGTGCCTTCGCTTCATTACGACGCGCCTTGCGCAACTCGGCAAAATCAAGAGCGCGCTGAAAGTAGTTCTCGGCTTCGCTGAAACTGCCTGTAGTGAAAAACGCGTAGCCAAGTGTGATGAGCCCTCTCATCGAAAGATTCTCCATACGATTGGCTTTCGCCAATTCTATCGCCTGATTTGCGTGCTCGTGCGCGAGCTTTATGTCGCCCCGGATGTGAGAGAGTCTGGACAACTCTAGCAGCACCTTGATCTGCTGATGCTTGTTGTCTAGCGTCTGCGCCCTGCTGAGGGCCTTTTCGAGTTGCGCGCGCGCTTCGGAAACCCTGCCCAGATTGGTGAAAAGAGCGCCGCGCTGAAAGATCGCTTCCGTGACTCCTTCTTCGTTGCCCAGAGATTGATAGAGCGATTCCGCTTTATTCAACGCCTCGGATGCGTTCTTAAGGTCCCGCTGTTGGTTATAGAGAACGCCCAGCCGCAAAAAAGCTGCCGCCTCTTGCGGGGCGAGTTCGGACGCTTCTCTATAGCTCGCTTTAGCTTTCTCTGGCTGGCCGTTCATTTCATACGCGCGCCCGAGGTCGAGATGCGCCTGCGCTTTTTCCAGCCCCGGCGACTGCAACGCAATCTCCTGATAGCTTTCGATAGCGGGCGCAAATTCGCGCAGGACGGTGTGAGTGATTGCCTGCATACGCAGCGCATCCAGCGGAGGCATCTTGGAAGGTTTGGGCGCGAGCGTTTGGGCGCGGAGGCTTTCATATGCCGCCCCTTCCGCATTGTCCAACTCCGCATACGCTTCGGCCAGCCGCGCATGCGCGAGCGCGAATCTATCATCCATCTCTATGGCTCGCTCAAGCGCCTTGCTTGCCGTGTAGTATGCGCCCTCGCGCAAAGCGTCCACGCCCTTGTTGTATAAGTGCAAGGATTCGGTCGAGGGGCGATAAGGCTTCGCGCCGGGGAAAGTCAGCAGCGCGATTGCCAGGGCTGCAACGATAGCGAAGGCTGCGACGATGGCAGGGATGAGAACGCGCGGTCGTTTGATTATCTTAAGGCCGGTTTTCAAAGCCTTCGCAGGCGACGCGCCGAATTTGGGAAGTTTCGTTCTGGCTGGCGTGTGCTCTTCGGCTTGCGACAGGGCGCGCAGGGCGCATAAGTCCTTGAACATATCGCCCGCTGATTGGTAGCGTTCGTCCGGTTCTTTCGCGAGCGACTTAAGAACAATGGCGTCCAACTCGGGTTGCGCTTGCGAATTGAACTGGGAAGGCGGAAGGGGAGACAGGTGGATCACCTGTCCGCATATTTCCATCACCGTAGTACCGGAAAACGGCGCTCTGCCTGCTACGCATTCGTAAAACAACACTCCGAGAGAAAACAGGTCGCTGCGCGCATCAACCGGCGAGCCCTTCGCCTGCTCTGGAGACATGTAGGGGGCTGTGCCTGCTATTATGCCGGGCGCGGTCAGCAGGCTTTGCGTCTGCGATTCGTTTTCTGCCGCTCCTGTTTCTGCTACTCCTGATGGCCGGACAACTTTTGCCAGCCCGAAGTCCAACACTTTCACCTGCCCTCTGGGGGTCAGCATTATGTTATGCGGCTTGATGTCGCGATGAACGATCCCGCGCGAATGGGCTTCGGCGAGCGCGTCGGCTACCTGTATGGCTATGTCCAGCGACTCGCGCAGCTCCAACGGCTTTCGCTTAATTCTCGAAGCAAGCGTCTCGCCCTCGATGTGCTGCATCACGATGAAGCTATAGCTCGCTTCTTCCGCGACTTCGTAAGTGGCGCATATGTTCGGGTGGTCGAGCCTCGCTGCGGCTTTCGCCTCCTTGACCAACCGCCTTTTCGCCAGTTCATCCGCTTTGAGGTCCGGGGGCAGGAATTTGATAGCCACTTTACGGTCGAGCTTAGTGTCTTCCGCGAGATAAACTTCGCCCATGCCGCCAGCGCCGAGCAGCGCTTCGATCCTGTAAGCGCCCATCAGCCGCCCGACCATGGACTCGGCTGGGCCGTCGTAAAATGCCCTGGCGACCGCCTCAAAGGCGGGCACTTCAAGGAAGCTTTCCGCCTGCTCGTGGAATGAGATGAGAGATTCAACTTCTTTTCGCGTGGCCGCATCTGCGGCGCAGGCTTCATCCAGGAACGCTGCGCGCTCGGAGGGCGCACGCTTGAGCGCCTCTTGTAACAAATCATCTATTTGCCGCCATCGTTCAGGCATCATAGGGAAGCCCTCAACTCTTAAGGCGGGATTTGCCCCTGATTCCTATCGCATCATCCGAGGTATTTTCTGCGCTCATTTGCCGCAGCAGCCATGCTTTAGCGGCGCTCCATTCTCGCATAACCGTTATGGGCGCAACTCCGAGCACACTGGCCGTCTCCTCGACGCTCATTCCGCCGAAGTAGCGCATCTCAACTATGCGGCTCTTGCGCGGATCAATGGCCGCGAGGTCTTGAAGCGCGTCATCGAGCGCGACCAAGTCGGCTACTTGTTTCTTAGCTACGATTGCCGCCTCATCAAGCTCTACTATGAGCGCCTCGCCCCCTCGCTTGGCGTAGTTTCGAGACCGTGCGTAATCAACGAGTATGCGACGCATAGCTTGCGCGGCCACCGCGTAGAAGTGCTCCCGATTTTGCCACCGCATACCTTTATGGTCTACGAGTCGAAGGTAAGCCTCATTAACCAGACCTGACGTTTGGAGAGTGTGGCCCGCGCGTTCCCTGCGCACGTAATAGTGGGCCAGCCTGCGCAGTTCTTCGTAAACGAGCGGGACCAATTTATCCAGCGCCGTCTTATCGCCATCGCGCCATTCGATGAGCAGTTGGGTTACTGAATTTGACAGGGTTGACATCAGTATCCTCTTCCAGGTGGACAAGATCAGAATAGGGCGCGCCCATTATATCACGTCTCATTGCGATTACTATTACATCAGATATGAAGCTTGAGAGATTATTTTCAAGCGCATGATAGTTATCAAAACCGGTTCCCGCCTTAAGAAGTAGGTTAGAGAAATTTGATCCGAATAAAAGGAGCTAAAACATGACAGTGCTTTGTGATTTCACGCTAATACAAGGGGATGGCTCGATTACTATCGGCGACGGATTGCCGGTGTGGGAAAAAAAATTCAATACCGGAGGACGCCGGTCGGACGCGCCTGCGTTGTTAATTTTCAATGTCAAAGGACTCACGCGCTCAACCAGCAGCGTTAATGTGAAGATCAACAACCTAGTTGTCGGTCAAATCCACCCTTATAGCGACTTGACTATCGCCGCGAGGGACGACAACGCTAAAAACTGGTTTACGCAAATGATCGCGATGAACGGCACCGAGCTTAAGGACGGAGACAACGAAATCCAGATTGAAGCAGTGGGTTTCCCTGAATCTACCAGCACCAATAAGTTCGATGACTTTCAACTCAAGGACGTGGTCTGCTTCTTCCACCAGGCTGCGTAGAAGGCCGGGGGAGGCAAATCAATTCATATAAACAGGTCATCAGCTAACTGACCCAAGGGCCGGGAGCATTCGACTCCCGGCCCTTTTTTTCATAATCGGATTCTGCTTGATCTGCGCTAGTTTCTTTTGCCTAAAACGTTTTCCGGCTGTCGAGAAGTATTGTCACCGGGCCGTCGTTTGTAAGATTGACTTTCATCATTGCCTGAAAGACTCCTG
>DATEKX010000018.1:0-15813 GCA_035277165.1 Blastocatellia bacterium
TTCGTAGCTCCGTAGGAGCGACCTGCTGATTGCGAGGTCGCTCCTACGGAGCTACGAAAGCGCTTTGCGCCGCGCTGCTATAGACAGGTCGCCCCTACGGGGCTATGACTGAATAGTTAAGTTCTACGTGTTTCCTCTAATACCTTCATATTCAATTCTATATTCTCTTATTCGCCGCCGCCTGAGTAAAGCGATTCTATCAGACTGCCGTATTTTTCCTCGACGACGCGGCGACGCACTTTGAGCGTAGGCGTAAGCTCGCCGCCATCAATGCTGAATTCATTAGGCAACAGCGCAATGCGCTTCACCTTTTCATAATCGGCAAGTTCTCGTGTCAAACGATTCACTTCTCCCTTTATCATATCCGATACGCGACGCTCGGCTACGAGGTCGGTCTTGTCTTTCTGTTCGATGCCTTGTTCTTTGGCCCACGCGCGCAGCCGCTCGAAGTCCGGCACGATCAACGCCGAAACATACTTTCGCTTATCGCCTACGATGACAGCCTGCTCTACAAATTCGCTCTGGCAAAGCAATCCTTCGATCATCTGCGGCGCGACGTACTTGCCAGCCGATGTCTTTATCAAATCTTTTTTGCGATCTGTGATGAACAGAAAACCGTCTTTGTCGAGGCGGCCTATGTCGCCCGTTTTGAACCAACGTTTGTCAGCTTCCGGCTCATCCGTGAAAGCAAGCGCGGTCTCTTCGGGTTTGTTGAAATAGCCTTGAAAGACGTGAGGCCCGCGCGTCAGTATCTCGCCGTCTTCTGCTATCTTCACTTCAAGACCGGCCAGGTGCCGCCCGACTGACCCGATGCGATTATGCGCAAGAGTATTAACCGCGATGACCGGAGACGTTTCCGTCAAGCCGTAGCCTTGCAGCACCGGCACGCCTGCGCCCGAAAAGACGAGAGCTATGTCAACCGGAAGCGCCGCGCCGCCCGACACCATTCGCCTTATCCTTCCGCCCAGCGCCGTGCGCAGTTTTTCAAACACCAGATGATCCGCGATGTCGCGCTGGAATTCCAACAACGGCGGCACGCGCTCGCCTGACGAATAAATGTGCCCGAGCCGCCGAGCTACAGTGAGCGACCAGTCGAATATGCGTTTGCTGAGACCTCCCTTATCGGAAGCGTTCTTCTGCATTCGCGCATAAACTTTTTCCAACAGTCGCGGCACCGTAGACATCAATGTGGGATGCACTTCGAGCATGTCTGCCGCGACGGTTTCGATGCCGCCCGCATAGTTGATTTGAACTCCGCGATGCAAACATAAATACAGCACCATTCGCTCGAATATGTGCGACAGCGGAAGGAAAGACAACATGAATCCGTCCGGCTCGATTTCGAGGAACGCGCCTGCGGCGGTTGCGTTGTAAGCGATGTTTGAATGAGTCAGCATCGCGCCTTTAGGCTCGCCCGTCGTACCCGATGTATAGATGATCGAGGCGAGGTCTGACGGTTGAATGTCGGATGAGATCAAATCGTAAAGCTCGGGCCGCTCGGCGTGGAGCCGCGCGCCGTTCTCTTCGAGCGTAGAGAAGGGAATCACGTTTTCGATGTTGCCAGTTGCCGGTTGAAAAGGAACGATGTGCAGGTCGGGAAATTTCTTGAGCGCCTCGTCCACGCGCTTCATCTGCCTCGCGGTTGAGATGAGCAGGAGTTTTGGCGCTGATTCGCGCAGGATGTATTCGACCTGATGCGCGGGTTGAGTCGGATAGATGGGAACATTGACTGCGCCGTTCGAGAGTATCGCGTAATCGCTTATGCTCCAAAGCGGCCCGCTCTCGGCGAGCATTGCAACGCAGTCGCCCTTGCGTATGCCGAAATCATAAAGACCGAGCGCAACATTGCGCACGCGCTCAAGCAAGTTCTCGGCTGAGATGGATGTCCACTGCTTATCCTGTTTAAAGCGGAGCACATCTTTTTGAGGTCGGGCACTGACCGCAGTTTTGAGCAATTCGACAAGCGTCTTTGGCGTTGTGTCGTTCATTTGTGTGCTCTGTTACTGATAAAGATGAGATGAAAAGCGCGGCTATTTTAATCGGCTCGCGGCGATATGTAAATTGAAATAGAGCGGTGAATAGTTTTACCAGCGAACGACACTGTCAGCCGCGCTCGCCTTGATTCGATAACGCGGCAACGTAATACTCTGAGAGTGGCGCGACTGATTAATGATTGCGAGAGCGTGCTTGCCGGTTCTTATAGTTGATAATGTCGAAAAAGTTTATCAAGGCGGACGCGGCGGCGTGTCTGCCTTGCGCGGCGTGAGCTTTCAAGCTGACGCAGGCGATTTCATCGCATTGATGGGGCCGTCGGGCTGCGGCAAGTCGTCGCTGCTTCACCTCATCGGAGGAATGGACAGACCTACGCGCGGGCGCGTGCTGCTCGATTCAATCGCATTCGACGCGCTCGACGAAGAAGCGCTTGCCCGCCTTCGCCGCAGAAAAATCGGTTTCGTATTTCAATTCTTCAATCTGTTGCCTACGCTGACGGTCGCAGAAAATGTCGCTCTGCCGCTCCTTCTCGACGGCGCAAGCGACCGCGAAGCTGATGAACGAACACGCGCGCTCATTGATCGGGTAGGCATGGCTCCCCGCAGAAGTCATTACCCTGCCGAACTTTCCGGCGGCGAGATGCAACGCGCAGCCGTTGCCCGCGCCATTATCACTCGCCCTGAGTTAATTCTCGCAGACGAGCCGACCGGCAATCTTGACACGGAAAACGGCGAGGCCGTGATCCGCCTGCTCGCGGAACTCAATCGAGAAACAGGCGTCACCATAATTCTTGCGACTCACTCCGAAGAATCCGCCGCTCATACGAAGCGCATTATACGAATGCGCGACGGCCTGATCGAACGCGACAACGGAGCAGGCCCGCAACGATGAAGCCATACTTCAAACTCTTCCGGCAGTTCATCCTGCGCTCGCTCGCTCGCGAAAAGATGCGCTCAGCCGTAACGGCGCTTGGCATCAGCCTCGGCGTAGCGGTGACGATTGCCATTCGTCTCGCCAACGTGAGCGCGCTCGAATCATTTCGCACGGCAACCGAATCCGTTGCCGGAGAAACTTCGATTCAAATCACGGGCGCGGGTGGTCGCTTTGACGAGACACTGCTTGGCGATCTCGCATGGCTTCGCGAGTATGGCGAGATCAGCCCCGTCATAACAGGCTACGCGATGGCCGACTGGTACGATCAATCGAATAACACTGCCAGTGAGAAAGCCTCGAATGCGAATCGCGCTGTTTCAAACGTCAACCCGCAAACGCGGGGTCGCTACGGCGAATTCCTTCAAGTGCTCGGCGTAGATGTGCTGCGCGACCGCGCGTTCAGGCGCTATCAACTGATTCGCACAAGCGAGCGAGACCACGAGCCAAACGCGCGCGAGTTCTTGTTATTGCTCGCAGACCCAAACTCCATCATCCTCACAGAAGAGTTCGCCCATCGGCGCGGCCTTTCAATAGGCTCGACCTTTGCTCTCACGATGAGCGATAAGCGTCACGAATTCACAGTGCGAGGACTGCTTCTTAACGAAGGCCCTGCGCGAGCTTTGCAAGGCAACTTCGTGCTGATGGACATAGCTGCCGCACAACTCGCATTCAATCGTTTAGGATTGCTCGACCGTGTTGACATAAAGCTCAAGCGCGGCCTCGCGGTTGATAAATCCGAAACGGAAATTGCGAGCCGACTTCCCGTGTCGCTTACGCTCGCGCGCCCTGATGCGAGTTACAGCGAGGTTGAAAAGATGATCGCGGCTTTTCATTTCAACCTCAACGCGCTCGGCTCGATAGCTCTCATCGTCGGCCTCTTTCTGATTTACAACACGGTCTCTATCTCTGTAATCACGCGGCGCGAAGAGGTCGGAACGCTCAGAGCCATAGGCACAAGTCGTTTGATGGTGCTGGCGCTTTTTCTGGGCGAAGCTTTGTTGCTCGCCATCGTCGGAACAATCGCAGGGCTTGGGCTTGGTCGCCTGATGGCGAGCTTTGCCGTGCGCGCTACGGCGACGACGGTCGAGACTTTCTACGTGTCATCTGTCGCCGTGCATACGATTGCAAAGCAGGCGCTCGGCTTCAGCGAAATATTGATCGCATTCGCCATCGCGCTGCCGCTTGCGCTTGTCGCGGCTGCCGCGCCCGCGCTCGAAGCGTCGCGCGTGCGACCCGTAGAAGCGATGCGCGGAGCCGAGCGGCTCGAAAAAACTTTCAAACCGTCTTTGAAGTTTCTATTGATCTCGACAGCGCTTTTCGCAATCGGTTATCTGCTGACACGATTTGATGCTGTGAACGGGCTTCCGATATTCGGCTACGGGGCAGCGCTGGCGCTGATGTTCGGCGGCGCGTTTCTGGCCCCAAATATTTTGTGGTTGGTTTGTCGAAGCGCAGGGCAGTTGATCTCGATGATCTTTCGCGCCGTTCGCGTCGAAGCGAGGCTTGCAAGCGCGAACCTGCGAAGCGCGATTCCGCGCATATCAATCTCTGTCGCTGCGCTCGCGGTCAGTCTTGCGATGATGGTCGCGATTTCGATTATGATCGGCAGCTTTCGCGAAACGGTTGCTTACTGGGTAGATCAAACGATGGTCGCAGACATATACGCGCGCCCGATGGCGCGAACTGCGACCAACTTCGCGGGCGAGATAAGCGAAGAAGCAATCGCCATCGTAAAGCAAATCCCGCAGGTCGAAGCGGTTGATCCTTTCGCCACCGAGCAGGTCAGTTATCAGGGCGATTTAATCACGGTCGGCGCGGGCGATTTCTCGACTCTTCTCAAACATGGGCGGTTGCTTTACAAATCGCCGAGCAATGCGCGCGAGCGAATCGAGAGCGCGATTGGCCGCGATGCTGTGACTGTTAACGAGAGCTTTGCGATTCGATATAAAAAACAGGTTGGCGACTCTGTTGAACTTTCGACCACAGCGGGCGCGCGACCGTTCGAGATAGTTGCGATCTATTATGACTACTCGAACAGTCGCGGAGTTGCTGTGATGGATAAATCGGTCTTCGCACAGTATTTCCCAAATGCCAGACCGGGCAGTCTTTCGATCTATCTTCGACCGGGCGCTGACTCAGCCGAAGTCAACGAAAGGCTGTCGCGCGAGGTCGGCAGCCGTCATCAAATATTTTTTATAACCAACGGCGGAGTCCGTCGCGAAGTGATGAAGATATTCGACAGCACGTTTGCCATCACTTACGCGCTCGAAGTGATCGCCATAGCGATTGCGGGACTCGGCGTGATTTCGACGCTGATAACGTTGATTCTCGAACGACGCGGCGAAATTGCCGTGCTCGGTTTTCTGGGCGCGACCAGAGCGCAGATAAAACGGATGGTCGTGATCGAAGCTTTGCTAATCGGAGGAGTGAGCCAGATCATAGGCATAATCACAGGGGTGATGTTATCGCTCGTTTTGGTTTATGTGATAAACGTTCAATCATTCGGCTGGACTATTCAGTTTCATTTCCCGGTTGGTTTTCTGATTCAATCAACACTGCTGATACTTGTGGTCATTGCTCTGGCCGGACTCTACCCGGCCTCGCGCGCCGCGAAAATAGAAGCCGTGCGATTCGCCAGAGAAGAATGATGAAAAGTCAAAAGACAAGAACGCAATGGCTGATTGCTGTCGGCTGTCTGTTGTTTGCTGCGATCAATTGTCTGCCCGCTGCTTATGGGCTTCTGTCTGCCGAAACGGCTGAACAGAAAACCCGGCTTGTGAACAAAGACGGATGGCGCGAAGCCGAAGCCGGTTATCGCTACGAGTTCCCGCAAGATCACGCATCGCACGAAGATTACGCCGTTGAGTGGTGGTATTACACGGGCAACATCGAAACAAAAGAGGGCAGGCGATTCGGTTATCAGTTGACCTTCTTCAGAATTGGAGTCGTGCGCGAACCTTTGAACACTTCGCGCTGGGCGCTTCGCAATTTATACATGGCTCATTTTGCGATTTCCGACATTGAGCAGAAAGAGTTTCACTCGTTCGAGCGCATCAATCGCGCTGGCATAGGATGGGCTGGCGCTGAATCGTCGAGTTATCGCGTGTGGAACGAGGATTGGGAAGCTCGCCTCGATGGCCGAGACCATCTGCTTCGAGCGCGCGGAGGCGATTATGAATTGGATTTGCGGCTCGCGCTTCAAAAGCCCGAAGTGATTCACGGCGAGAACGGAATCAGCCAGAAAGGTTCGGCTGCGGGGAATGCCTCGCACTATTACTCGCTCACGCGGCTGCAAACCCGGGGGCAAATCAAAGTCGGCGGCCAGTCGTTTGAAGTGACCGGATTGAGCTGGATGGATCACGAATTCGGCACGAGTTTTCTGGAAGAAGAACAAACCGGATGGGACTGGTTCTCGATTCAATTAGACGACGGGCGCGACCTGATGATGTTTCAAATTCGCCGCCGCGACGGTTCGATTGATCCGCGTTCGAGCGGAACATTGATTGACACGGACGGGCGGGCAGTTCACATTCCATTCTCTGATTTCGCGCTCGCGTCAAGCGATGTGTGGCGCTCGGCTGAAAGCGGCGCGAGTTATCCAATCAATTGGACGATTGATTTGCCGCGTTACGATTTGCGCTTGAGCGTGAAGGCGGCTTTCGACGATCAAGAACTGCGCACGACCGAAAGCACAGGTGTTACCTATTGGGAGGGCAGCGTTAAAGTAGACGGAACAGCCGGTGATAAAAAGATCGCGGGTCGCGGCTATCTTGAAATGACGGGCTATTCCGGTCAAAACATGGGCGCGATATTACATTGAGCGGGTGAGTGTTGGATTGAAGTGGGCAGCTTGGATTAGGAATTTTTTTTAAGACAAAGCTATTGACATGGCCTGCCGACTGTGATGAGATTTGTGCTCCCGGAACGGTTCCTTTCCCGTAGCTCAACAATCGGAGGCACCAACATGAGATTCACACGGTTTCTAATCAAAACCTTTTTGACAGTTGCAATCACCGCTCAGTTTTTTCTCTTTGCGATAGAAGGAGCGCGCGGGCAGGAACCCAGTCCCGCGCCACCCAAAGTCATCCGCAAGTCGGGAGGCGTGCTGCAAAGCTCTGCCGTCAGAAGGGCCGAGCCTGCTTACCCTCCGCTTGCGAAGGCAGCGAGGGTTAGCGGCTCGGTCGTGGTCGAGGTTACTGTTGATGAGGATGGCAATGTGATCTCCGCGCGAGCCATAGCGGGCCATCCGCTGTTAAAGGATTCGGCAGTTGGCGCAGCCCGCCAGTGGAGATTTACTCCGACGCAATTGAGCGGCGTGCCCGTGAAGGTCATCGGCACGATAACGTTCAACTACAATCTCGACGAGTCGCCTGCACAGGCTGACGGCACGGTTGGCGGTGTTCCCAGTGAAGTTCCCAGTGAAGTTCCCAGTGAAGTGCCGGGTGGCGTACCCGGTGGAGTGCCGGGCGGTATTCCGGGTGGTGTTCCGGGAGTTGCGCCGCCTGGCCTGCCTGCGCGCGACAGGAAACAAAGTCGAATGATCCCAAGCCCTGCCGGGTTGCTCGTGATGCTCGAACAGTCCGGCTATCGTTATTCGAAATTAAGCGAAGGCGTCTGGGAGATAGATGCTACGGGAAAGAACATCAAAGATTTCAAGATCAGAGTGACAATGGCCGAAGATTTGGTGCTGCTGATTGTGAAACTCGCTGACCGCAAAGACGTGTCTGTGAAGAATGAACTGCTTGTGAAACTGCTTGAGTTGAATCATCACTTCGACATAGCAAGAATCGCGCTCTCGGACGAAATGCTCTACTCGCGCATCGACCTTCACGCCAGAGTTGTGGACGGCGCTGAGTTCAATTACGCAGTCGAACAATTAGCCGCTGCGACGGATGAAATATATCCTGCGCTAAAGCCTTTCATCGCATCAATGCAAACATCGCCAGGTGCTGAGGCAGTGCCGGGGGCTATAAGAACGGCTCCCGCTTTGCCCGGCCCTGAGCCTCGGCCCAATAATAGAGCCGACTCAGAGCAGCTTAAACTTGTGGGACGAAACCCTTCTGTTGATTCAAAGCCCGTCGCAGTGTCTTATCCGCGCCCTAATTACACGGAAGAGGCGCGCAGAAATAAGGTACAAGGCCGCATAAACATGCGTATATTGGTTGGCGCAGACGGCACAGTTAAAGATGCGATAATACTAGATGGATTGCCAGATGGTCTCAACGACGAGGCTTTGAAAACCGCACGTAACATAAAGTTCAAGCCTGCGATGAAAGGCGGCAACCCTGTTGATTTCTGGATACAGATATATCTGGAGTTCAATCTGAAATAAGAATACGTTTACTGATTTTTAAACCAGGGGTTAAGGGATGCGAAACCTATATCTGCACTTTAGAACATTAACGATTGTAGCCGTGATAAACCTCTGCTTCATCTCAGTCGTGCAAGGGCAGGCTGGCAACAAGCAGGAACCGAAAGTAACTCGCAAAGCGAATCACGAACTTGAGATGTCTGCCATAAGGCGTGTGCAACCTACTTATCCGGCAGAAGCAAAATTTGCCGGGGTGAAGGGGTCGGTTATCGTCAATGTTATTGTTGATGAAGAAGGCAATGTGGAATCTGCAAAAGCTGTGAGCGGGCCGATGATGCTCAGAGGTGCTGCCACGATGGCTGCGCAAGGATGGAAATGGTCGCCGACATTGCTCGACGGCAAGCCTGTGAAAGTCATAGGCACCATCAGAATTGATTTTCAACATGAAGGCGATAACAGCAATGCCCCGGAGCCGGATGAGTTGACCCCGGAAGATATAGAATCTTACGAAGAGCAGGTTAAAGCTAACCCCAATTCTGCCGAAGCTCTCTACAAACTGGGCAAAGCATATTGCGATTCTGGAGACTTTGCCAAAGCTGTAGAGTCGCTTAAACGGGCTATCAGTCTCAAACCGGAGCACGCCGATGCTCACTATCACTTGGGCCGCTCTTATTACAATTTGGAACGCCGCACCGAAGAACTCGAAGAGCTTAAAGAGGCAGTGCGGCTCGACCCTCGCCATGTTAATGCTTACTACGATCTCGGCTTAACTTATGCTGATTTGGGGAAATATGAAAACGCGATTGACGCTTACCGGCAGGCGATTCAAATCGCTCCCAAAGATTTCAGGCTGTTTCAAAATCTCGGACAATTTTACCTGAAAGCCGAACGCTACTCAGATGCGATAGAAACGTTTAAAGAAGCGATTCGCATAAAGCCCGGATATGATAAAGCATATAACAGTCTGGCCGTAGCTTATGCGAGTTCGTCGCGATACGCGGAGGCCATAGAAACTTACAAGCAGGCTTTAAAATTCAATCCGAACTATGCGCCCGCTTATCATAATCTGGGCAGCCTCTATCTGATGATGGGGCGCTACGAGGAGGCTATAGAGCCTATAAAGCAATCCATCCGATTTAAGAGCAATGAATTTGAATCCTATCTGGTATTGTCGGAAATCTATCACCGTCTGGGCCGTTATGAAGAGGCGATTGAATCGGCGAAAGGAGCGCTTCGCATCAACCCGAATGATGAAGCAGCTTATTTGAATATTGGAATCTCTTATTCCCGGCTGGAGAAATATGCGGAAGCTGTTGAAGCTTTCAAGCAATCGGTTCGTGTAAATCCCGGTCAAGTTACTGCTTATTACAATCTGGGAATCTCTTACAACAAGCTGGGGCTGAGCCAAGAGGCTATGGAAGCTTACAAGCGAGCAGTAAAGATCAAACCGGATTACGCCGAAGCGCATCTCGAACTGGGTTTGACTCAATTGCTATTGGGAGATAAACAAGCAGCCCTGGCCGAGTACAATATTTTATCAGGACTGGATCAGGCCAAGGCCGCCGGGTTGCTGGAATCAATTAACAAGAAGTGAGCTTGTTTAGTTACGCCTTCATCCATCGCGCGATTTCGTCCTGCGCGGCTTCGTAGATTTGCTCTTGCGACAAGGGCCATTTCTTTGCGACCGCGAACGAATGGTCGCCGCCTTCGACTGAGTAAAGCGATGCTTTTAGCTTTTTGATTATTGGCCGCAGTTCGTCAGAGGTTCCGAACGAATCGCGCGCGCCCTGAACGAAAAGCATCGGCTTGCCGATTTTAAAAAGATGCTCGCTGCGAAGCTGATCGGGTTTGCCCGGCGGGTGCAGCGGGTACCGAGAAAGACCAGCCCCGCAAGATTTTCTACGCCTCCGGCTGCGACCTGCGAGGCTATGCGCCCGCCCATAGACTTTCCGCCTATCATAAGCCGATTTTGTTTCAGCTTGCTTTCAGCTTTCACCGCAGCGATTGCCGCGCGATAACATAACTCCAGTTTATCGTTGCGGTCGGGTGCGCGGCGGCCCTGCTCTGTGTAGAGAAAGTTAAACGTCACTACGTCAACGCCTCGCGCCGCAAGCCCTTCACTAAAGCCGACCATGAAATTACTCGTCTGGTCTGCGCCTGCTCCGTGCCCCAAAAGCAACGTGATATTTGCGCGCGTCTTTTTGTTTGCCCGATAGATGATTGCAGTCACAGTGTCCTGCTCGTTGATTTTGATTCGCATTTTTGTTCCTCGACGACCACAGATCATAACTGGACTCTATAAAGCCGGGCAATGTAGGCTAGGTGATGATCCTAAAACAAAATTGAAACCGGAGTGAAAGAAACGTTTGAGCAAGGACGCGGCCTTCAAAGAGTTCGAGCGCACGCTATTAAAAAATGTGCCTCTTGCGCCTATGACGACGCTCGGCATCGGCGGCCCTGCGCGCTACTTTGCCGAATGCGCGACGGGCGAAACCCTATTGGCGGGCATTGAATGGGCGCGCGCGCAGAGCCTCGCGCTTTTTGTGTTGGGCGGCGGCAGCAACATAGTTGTTGCCGACAACGGGTTTTCAGGTCTAGTGCTGCGCGTTGCGATTCGCGGCATAGAAACCGGTTTCGAGGGCGATAAAGTCACGCTCACCGTGGGCGCTGGCGAAGAGTGGGACAGGGTAGTTCAGATGTCTGCCGAATATGGATGGGCGGGGTTCGAATGTTTGTCAGGCATTCCCGGTCGCGTCGGAGCTACGCCGATTCAAAACGTCGGCGCGTATGGACAAGAGACGAGTGAAACGCTTCAATTGCTCGAAGCCCTCGATTTAGCGACGGGCGAGCTTATTGAGATGAGCGCATCGGAATGCGAGTTCGGCTATCGCGCGAGCCGGTTCAAGACCCGTGACCGCAATCGCTTCATTATCACGCGAGTGACTTATCAACTGACCGCCTGCGGCAAACCCGATATTCGATACGCAGAGCTGGCGCGTTATCTCGCAGATAACGGCGCGAGCGAACCGACCCCTTCGCAAGTGCGCGAAGCGGTCATCGCGATTCGGCGGCGCAAGGCAATGGTCATTGACCCGAACGATACGGATTCGCGCAGCGTCGGTTCTTTTTTCGTCAACCCTGTAGTCACGCTCGAAGAGTTCGAGCGGGTTAAAACATCTATGGCCGACAAAGCAGAAGTGCCTGCGTTTCCTGTTGCGGATGACAGGGTGAAGCTTTCGGCAGCATGGCTGATCGAGCGTGCAGGTTTCGCGCGCGGTTACCGGCACGGAAACGTGGGAACATCAACAAGGCACGCGCTTGCGATAATCAATCGTGGCGGCGGCACCGCTCGCGAAGTAATTGAGTTGAAAGAATTGATCCAATCCCGCGTAATGGACGCCTTTGGCATCGCGCTCGTGCCTGAACCAATCTTCGTAGGCTTCGATTCGTAATCGCTGCTCTACCGATCAGCGATCACTGATTTGTAAAGTTCTTCGTACTGCGGGATGATCTGCTCAGTGGTGAAACGCGTGACGGCTATCTCGCGGCCTCGCCGCCCAAGCCGCTCCCGCAAGCTGTCATCGCTCAGGACTCGAATCGCTGCTTCGGCCATACGATCAACATCTCCTATGTCGAACATGTAGCCGCATCCGTCTTCTTCAATCACTTCGGGCACGCCGCCGACGCGCGTGGCTATTACGGGAACCTCGCAGGCCATCGCTTCGAGCGCAGAGAGGCCGAACGATTCCGTCTGGCTCGGCAGCAGAAATAAATCCGCAACCGACAGGTAATCGCGAATCTGAGACTGCGGCTGTTTCCCTACGAACTGAACAAAGTTTTCAACGCCCAGTCGCGCGGCAAGCCTCTCTGCATCCCGTCGCTCAGGCCCATCGCCGCACATTATCAACTTCACCCCAAAACTGTTTTCAAGCGCTTTAACACGAGCAAGCACTTCTATGCAGTCTGTGATTCGCTTGACGGGGCGAAAGGTCGAAATGTGCAGGATGATCTTTTCACCGTCAGGCGCGATTGTACGCCTGAGCGATTCATTCTGCTTGCGGCGATAGTAATCGGAATCTATGAAGTTATAGATGACTTCAATTTCGCAATCCGTGCGAAAGGTCTCGCACGTAGCAAGGCGCAGGTATTGAGATATGGCCGTCACGCGGTCGGATTGCTCTATGCCGAACCGCGTGATCGGCAGAAAAGACGGGTCGCGCCCGACGAGCGTTATGTCCGTTCCATGCAGAGTCGTCACCACGGGCAGATAGCGAGTGGGCTTGAGTATTTCGCGCGCAAGGTATGCGCTGACGGCGTGCGGTATCGCGTAATGCATGTGCACCAGATCAAGCGAATGCTCGACCGCAACTTGTGTCAGCTTCGAGGCCAGCGCGTCAGTGTAGGGCGGGTACTCAAACAGCGGATAGCTGAACATATCTACCGGGTGAAACTTGATTCTTTCGCGCGTTCGTTCGCCGTCGCCCAGGCGCATGGGCGGCGCATAGCTTATGAAATGAATCGAGTGCCCGCGTTTTGCAAGCTCAAGCCCAAGCTCTGCGCCGACGATTCCGCTGCCGCCGTATGAGGGATAGCACGTAATTCCAATATTCATCAGGAGTACATATTCATTCTTCGCGTCAGCAGTTCTACGGGATCGTGGACGTTGAGCGCTTCGCGAACGACGAAGGCTTCGGCGTGCTCGACTGCGATGAGCGAACCGAAAAACCTTTGCCGCGATTCGAGTCTGCGCAGGAATGCTTCGCTACTGAGAGCCGTTTCAAGCTCGCTGCTGTTCGGGTCGTAAAGCTGCGAGCGATAACAGGCGACCGCTTTTTGTTTCTGCTCGGCGTGTTCGCCGATGTCAACGACGAACGTAGGGGCGACCGTGCGCGGAAACATGAAGTGGGCGACTGTCTGCGGGCGAAATCGCTCCTGGCTCGTTTCCGTATCGTATTTGGCAAGCCCCGCTACGTGTGCGGCTTCGCGTACAATCTGGCAAGTGTGAACGTGGTCGGGATGCGGGTCTTCCCAGAAATGCGTGAATATGACGCGCGGGCGATAGAGTCGAATCTTTCTGACCATCTTCACCCGAGACTCTTCATTCAACCAGATGTGACCGTCGGGTAGTTCGAGGTTGTCGCGCACGGCAAGGCGCATTTCCGTGGCTGCGGCTGCCGCCTCACGCGCGCGAATCTCTGCTGTGCCGCGCGTGCCGAGTTCGCCGCGAGCCATGTCGAGCACTCCAACCTTGTAGCCGAGCGCAGCAAGTTTTATGAGAGTTCCGCCGCAAGAGAACTCCACATCGTCTGGGTGCGCGCCCACGGCCAACGCGTCGAGCTTGATTTCACTGCTCATCAGTTAAATCCTCTATCTCCAAGTTAGTGCGCGCGCGCCTTACGGTCAAGCGCGTTGGTTGACAAAGAGGTTCTGTCCGATATAATGAATATCTTTTGCGCCGAGCAGTTTTTTTGTGTGAATATAGTATATGGGCAGGTCTCCGGCAGCACTCGATTCGACAAGTTGTGGATGCCGTAAGTGAAGCTCGCAGCGATGAAGGTTAATGTTGCCAAGATCAGTGAAGATGAAGGACTGAACATCCATCATCTGTACCCGGAAGGCGAGCCTGTTTTGGGCGGCGATGAGGGCCGATTAGCAGGCCGGACGACGCTTGATTTGCAGGCCATTCGCGCGGGCGCGCATGTCAGGCTTTCCGGCAGCGTAAATGCGACGGTCGAATTTGATTGCGACCGTTGTTTGAAGCCGCTATCTGTTGCCGTGGATCAGAGCTTCGACCTGTTATATGTTCCTCCGCTCGGAACCGACGAGGAGCACGAGCTTGGTGAGGACGATCTTTCCATAGCTTTTTACCAGGATGATCTGATTGATTTTGATGATTTGGTGCGCGAGCAAATAGAGCTTGCGCTTCCGATGGCGCGGCTGTGCAGCGATAACTGTCAAGGGTTGTGCCCGGAATGCGGCGCGAATCTTAACGACACCGAATGCGCCTGCAAGTCCGAGCAAGTCGACGCGCGCTGGAGCGCGCTCAAGGGATTGAAGAGTAATAACTGATTGAAATTATTAAGGAGTTTATAATGCCAAATCCGAAAAGGAAACATTCTAAGTCTCGCACGGGCAAGCGCCGGGCGCACGACCATCTGGTGCCGCCTGCGATAGGCAATTGCCCTAACTGCGGCGAGCCTCGCCCACCGCATCGCGTCTGCTCCAAGTGCGGCTTTTATCGTGGGCGCGTTGCTATCGAAATGAAAGAAGAAGAGTAGTCCTTCGTAGGCTTATGATAAAGATCGCTGTGGACGCAATGGGCGGCGATTTCGCCCCCACTAGCGAGGTCGAGGGCGCGCTTGAAGCTGCGCGCGATCTCGGCGTCGGCGTCATTTTAGTGGGGCGATCAGAGCTGATACAGGCGGAACTCGACCGTCAGCGCAGAAATCGAACGCTTGCGAGCGGCATCTCCTGGCGCAGCTCTCACGTCGAGATCGTCGAAGCGTCAGAGGTCATCACGATGAATGACCCCGTAGCGATTGCCGTCCGCCGCAAAAAGAACAGTTCCATTCGCGTCGCCGCAAAGCTTGTGCGCGACGGCGTAGCGCAGGCTCTGGTGAGCGCAGGCAATACGGGCGCTGTGATGATGACTTCAAAGCTCGTAATCGGCGCGCTTCCGAAGGTTGATCGCCCTGCGCTTGCTACGGTTCTGCCTACGCTGACCGGACAGGGCACTGTCATAATTGATGTGGGCGCGAATGCTGAGTGCAAGCCATCGCACCTGTACGACTTTGCCGTGATGGGGTCGCTTTATTCGAGCGTCATAGTCGGCGTTCGCAATCCGCGCGTGGGACTTCTTTCCATCGGTGAAGAAGAGGTGAAGGGGAACGACCTGACGAAAGAGGCTTTCAAGCTGCTGCGCAACTCGTCGCTCAATTTCATAGGCAACATCGAAGGGCGCGATATGTTCACGGGGCAGGCCGACGTGATCGTCTGCGATGGCTTTACCGGAAACATCGCGCTGAAAACCAGCGAGGGCGTCTTCGAGTTCATAATGCGATTGCTCAAACACGAGCTTAAAGCCTCGATTCAAACAAAGGCAGGCGCATTGTTGACTCGGCCCGCGTTTCAGAAATTCAAGAAGCGACTCGATTATGCGGAATACGGCGGCGCGCCGCTTCTCGGTATCAAAGGCGTCACGGTCATCTGTCACGGGCGATCAAACGCTAAGGCGATTCGCAATGCAATCAGAGTCGCTCACGATTATTGCATCGGAGACGTTAACAGCAAGATAGAAGCGTCCGTAGGCGCGGCGGTAATGGCCAGCCGCGATGGGCACAGGTGATTTGAGATTTCAGATTTGTGATTTCAAATCAACCGCCCGCTGAATAGGATAATGAAGACGGCATTTATATTTCCGGGGCAGGGAGCACAGCAAGTGGGGATGGGAAGGTCGCTTGCTGAGACGGTTCCGGCGGCGAAAGAGATATTTGAAAAAGCTGACATCGCGCTCGGCATGAATCTGGCAAAGCTATGCTTTGAAGGGCCTGAAGAAGAGTTGCGGCTTACTCGCAATA
>DATEKX010000019.1:0-7227 GCA_035277165.1 Blastocatellia bacterium
ATAGATCGCCCGCTGACGGATGAACTGTTTCGCAGTTTTCACTCGCTGAAAGGAATATCGGGAATGGTCGGCCTGCGCGAGGCCGAACGGCTGGCGCATGAAATGGAATCCTACTTGCGTGCGCTCAGAGAAAATCACACGACGCTCGGCGAAGCGGGGATGGAAGCTCTTATTGCAGGCACGAAGATGCTGGAGCAAGTCATCTCTGCGCGGCGCGAATCGAAACCTACGCCCGACATCGCTTTGGTTGTAGCCCAGCTTGAAGCCATAACACGGGGCGAGGATTCAGCCGCACTTGCTCACACTGAGCAGGCAGATACAACTGGCAACGAGCAGGCTGGTAGCGACAGGAAGCTCTGGCGTTTTGAATTTATTCCGACCCCGTCGCTTGCCGAACGAGGCGTCAGCGTTAACACCGTTCGCGCTCGATTGCAGCAGTTGGGCGCGCTAAAAAACGGAGCGCCGCGAGTGATGCAGGGGGGCGGCATCGCTTTTGAATTCATCATCGAAAGCCAGGCGGATGAATCCTTGTTTGCCGCGCTCGGTGAAGACGGCCTGACTTACGCTTTGCTCGAAGAGATTGTTTCGACGCCTCTTGAATCCGTCGAAACCAAACCTCTTGATACAAACGCTCAAAAGACCACGCCAACAATCGCTCCATCCAATATTGTCCGAGTCAGCTTGAACCGGCTCGACGCATTGATGCGAATGGTCGGCGAGCTTGTAATCAGCCGCGCGCGACTCGAAGACAATTTGAAGAGCGCCGAATCCAGTATGCCTGCGCTCACCTGGCGTGCGCTGCAAGAGACAAACCAGATTATGGAGCGCCAACTGCGCGACCTGCGCGAAGGCGTGATGCACGTGCGAATGGTGCCGATAGGCGAGATATTCGAGCGAATGCGTTTCGTCGTCCGAGACCTCGCGCGCGAGCACAGAAAAGCTGCCCGGCTCGAACTGAGCGGTCAGGATACAGAGATAGACAAGCTTTTAATAGAGCGGATGATGGACCCGCTGCTGCATCTGGTGCGAAACGCATTCAGTCACGGTTTGGAATCGGCTTCCGAGCGCGCGCTTAAAGGAAAGCCCGTTGAAGGCGTTATCCGTTTGCGCGCTTTCACATCGGCTGAGATGGTCGTCATTGAAGTTGAAGACGACGGGCGCGGCATAGACCGCGAGCGAATCATCGAGCGAGCGCATTTGACGGGATTGATAACCGAAGGCGCGCGCATTGATGATGAAGCGCTGCTTGACCTGATCTGTTCGCCCGGTTTTTCGACCCGCGAAGAAGCTGATATGGCAAGCGGGCGCGGCATCGGCATGTCCGTAGTAAAAAATACTGTTCTTGGGCTTGGCGGCACGTTCGCTCTGGATTCTGAGGTTGGTCGCGGCACGCGCTTCACGATACAGTTGCCGGTCACGCTTGCCATAGCAGACGCGTTGATTGTTACGGCAGGCGGTCAGAAATTCGCCATCCCTCAATCCGCCGTGCGCGAGGTAATGGAAGTCGAGCCTCAGTCCATGAAGACATTCGAGAACAACGAAGTCATTCATTATCGCGGAGGCGTTTTGCCCGTCTTGCGATTGGCGCGAGTGTTCGGGCTTGACGAAAAATTCAATCGAGCCTTTCACGCTTTTGTTGTAGGTCAGGGGCTCAGCGCCGCAGGCATAGCGGTTGATCGAATCCTTGGACAGCGCGAGATCGTGGTGCGCGCGATCAACGACCCGCTGATTCAAGTTCCGGGCATCGCAGGCGCGACAGAGCTTGGCGATGGTCACGTCGTGCTTATTCTTGATGTAGCGACTCTGGTGAAACAGATGCGAACCAGAAGCAGCGGTGCAAACTGAGATGGCAGAAAATCAAGCGAGCAGTCAAACCTCATCCGAGCCGTTCATACTTTTCGACCTGGCGGGCACAACTTACGGCGTCCGCAGCCAGTTGGTGCAGCAGGTAGAGATGGTCGAACAGATAACGCCTGTGCCGAACGCTCCGGCAGCCGTCGAAGGAGTTATATTCTCGCGCGGGCAGGTCATCCCTGCTGTAAGCCTGCGCGTCAGGTTTGGCTTTGAAAAGACGGCTCACGATTTGCGCACGCGATTGATAGTCGTGGGCGTGCGCAGTCGCATGATAGGTCTGATAGTGGATTCCGCCCGCGAGTTCATAGCTATTCCTTCGAGCGCTATTCAACCTCCGAACGAAGCGATTTCAGGCACGCGAGGGAAATACATCGAAGCGATTGCGACGCTGGGCGAGCGAATTATATTGATACTTGATCTGAACGAGGTTGTTGACCCGGCAGAAACCATCGAGGCCGAAGGTTGACACTCAAGGAGGCAAACCGAAATGGCTGCTCGGACGAGCAAAGATAAAATCGAGATGACAGGCGACATTGAAAGAGCGCGCGAAGAAGCAGAGTTGGTGGCGACTGCTGCCAACGAAATATCGCGCACAGCAGATCAGGTCGCGGAAGGCGCAGACAAGCAGGTTCGCTCTCTGGATGAAGCCCTGTCAAGCGCCAATCAAATGACCGCTGCTTTGAAGGAGGTAACAACGCAGACCGAATCGGTCGCGGGTTCTTCAGAGCAACTCGTTTCCTCAGTCAACCAAATGGCTGCATCAATCGAGCAGATCACGGCCAACACGGTCAGCCTCAGTTCGTCACTCACGCAGACCGTCGTTTCTATCAAAGAGACATCCGCCTCGATTCAAAGCGTGGCAGGCACATCCGAAGCGATGGCGCGCTCCGCCGAGCAAGTGACGGCTTCGATGAGCGAGATTACCAAGTCTATCAAAAACGTAAGCGGCGACACCGAAGCGCTCGCCGCGTCCGTCGTCGAGAGCGCCGCAGCCACCGAAGAGATGACCCGCTCGATTCAAGGCATCGCGTCGAACGCGGATGATCTGAGCGTAGCCGCCGAACAGACCGCTTCGGCAGTAAACGAATTGGGCGCATCTATCGAAGAAGTCGCCGCGATGTGTGAGAATCTCGCAGCCTCAGTCGAAGAGCTGTCCACCTCTATCGAAGAGGTGTCGCGCTCGATACAGGGCGTCGCGCAGAACGCAGAGAAGATCACTGGAGCGGCGACCGAAGCGTCCACAACCGCCGAAGAGATGGATCGCTCGATTCGCTCCGTCGCGTCTCTTGCCAAAAAGGCGGACGAGATGACGGCGCGCGTGGCGCGCGAGACCGAAGAAGGCAATGCCGTTGCGCAGAGATCAATTCAAGGGCTGGGACGAGTCCGAGATTCGATGGCGCAATCTGCGACCGTTATGCGCGAGATGGGCAAACGCGCATCCGAAATAAGCTCAATAGTGGATACGATCAACATGATCGCAGAGCGCACGAACCTGCTCTCGCTCAACGCTTCCATCGAAGCCGCGCGCGCGGGCGAAGCGGGGCGCGGCTTCGGCGTCGTCGCCGAAGAGATTCGCAACCTCGCAGACCGCTCGGCTCGCGCGACCGCCGACATCGCTTCAATCATCAAGGCGTTGCAAGATGTCGCTCAAGAAGCCGTCGTCGCTTCAAATGATGGCTTGCGCGTGGCTGATGAGAGCAGCCGATTAGCCGAAGACGGGGTCGCCGGGTTGAACAAGATTCTGACAGGCGTTCGGGAGACGACTCAAGTCGTCAGCCAGATAGCCCGCGCGACCGACGAGCAATTGAGCGCAGGGCAAGCGGTCGTGAGCGCGATCACAATGACGGCAAGTCAATCCAAACAGGTAGCCACTGCTACTGCTGAACAGGCCAGGGCAATAGAGACAGTCGTTCAATCGGTCTTGCAGATGCGCAAGACCGCTCAACAGGTCGCTCAAGCGATGAACGAACAGGGGCGAGCCGCGCGCGAACTCATCAAGGCCGCGCAAAGCACCACCACATCCGCCGCGCAGGTTCGCAAAGCTTCGACGGAACAGGCCAACGCCGCAAGTCAAATCGCTCAGGCCGTCGAATCCATGCGGCGCGGCGCGGCTTCAACCTCGCGCGCGATTGCGCAGCAAACAACCGCAGGCGAACAGGTGTCGAATCAGGCTCAACAGCTCGCGAGCATGATTGCGGAAGTAAGCAAAGCGACGAAAGAGCAGGCCGAAGCCGCCAGCCAGATCACAATGGCAGCCGAGAACATGCGGGCGCAAACTGATCAGATCGCAAAAGCGATGCTCGAACAGACCACCGCCCTGAAAGATATGACGAGTGGCGCGCAAAACGTATCCAAACAAATCATCCACATCACGCGAGGCAACCGCGAGAACTCGATTGCTTCGGAATCAATTCTCGGCGGGCTTGCGGAAATTCGCCGGATTACAGATCGCAACGCTCGTGGCGTCAAAGACACTTTGCGCGGGACTGGCGATCTGATCGAAAGAGCGCAGACGCTGAACTCGATCATAGACAGCTTGAACCAGCAAGAGCGAAACGGGAAGAAGTCTAGAAACAAAAAGAAAACGAAGAAGTGATTCACTAACGTCGAGCATATGGTTGGTATTTTCATTACAAATTCAAATCTCGTCATTCGTTCGTGGGATTCCTGGATGACCAGCGCCACGGGAATCTCTGCGGAATCGGCTATCGGCGTAGAGCTTGTCTCTCTTTTCCCGGAACTTGAAAAGCGCGGAATGATGGCTCGATTCGAGCGAGTGCTGGCCACTGGTGTTGTCGAAGTGCTCGCGCCGACCTTTCATCATTACCTTATCCCCTGCGCGCCGCTCGAACAGTCTAAGCGCTTTGACAAGATGCAGCAGCACGTAACGATTGCGCCCTTGCGTGAGCAGCAATCAATCGTCGGCGCAATCGTCACCATAGAGGATGTAACGAGCCGCCTTGAACGCGAGCGCGACCTGAGCGAGCAACTCGCAAGCGCGGATGAGCCGACCAGATTGCGCGCCGCCGAGGCAATCGCGCAGGAAGATCACCAATCGGCGGGCGAAAAGTTGATAGGGTCGCTCGGCGATGAAAGCTGGCGAGTGCGAAAGACGGTTGTGAACGGGCTTGCGCGCAAGGCCGGGGAAGAAGAAGTCAACATCTTATTGCGCGCCCTGCGCGACGACCATCGCAATCCGGGCGTCTTAAATAGCGCGCTTCAAGTGCTCGCGCTCGGCGGCATAGATGCGATTGCGCCGCTGACAGATTTTTTGAACGACCCGGACACAGACCTTCGCATCTATGCGACGCACGCGCTCGGAGATCAACATGACCCGCGCGCAGTTCCCGTGCTCGTTGGCGCGCTCGAAGATGAAAACCCGAATGTGCGCTATCACGCGATTGAAGCTCTCGGCAAGCTGCGCGCGGTGGATGCTGTGGACGCGCTTGCGCACGTAGCCGCATCGGGAGATTTCTTTCTGGCGTTTCCGGCGCTCGACGCCCTGACGCTCATCGGCGATTCGCGCATTGCTCCACGCCTCGCGCATCTGCTCGAAGATGAGATGTTGCGTTCGCCCGCGATTGACGCTTTAGGCAAGCTCGGCGATGAAGACATCGTTGCTCCGCTCGCCGCTTTGTTGAACTCTCAAGGCGCGCCCGCGATTGTGACGGCTCAGGCGCTTGCCGCTCTGCATAACCGATATGAAAGGTTGTATCAGGAAGGCGCGCACATCGCAGACCTTGCGCGCGAGGCTGTCAATCGAGAAGGCGTGCAAAACCTGCTCAATGCAGTTGACGCGACGCGCGGCGATGCGCTCGGCGCGGTCGCGCTTGTTTTGGGCTGGCTTGAAGGCGAAGCGGTCGAGCGCGCTCTGGTGCGACTGCTCGGCCAGCCGACCGCGCGCAAAGAAGTGGTCGAAGCCCTTGTACGCTACGGCGAGCGCGTAACCGAATTGTTGATCGAGCAGCTTGAAGACGAGGAAATTGAAACGCGCAAGGCGGCTGTCGTCGCGCTCGGTCGCATAGGAGACGCGAGAGCTGTCGTCGCGCTCGTCGAAGCAATGAATGAAGACGCCGAATTGATTATTCCGGTCGCGGGCGCGCTTGGAAAAATCGGAGACCGTCGCGCCTTCGAAGCTTTGCTCGATTTGATCGGCCACGAAGACGCGGCAGTGCGACAGGCCGTAATCGCCGCTATCAATTCGCTCGGTCATCCCGAAATGGAAGCGCGCGCGATTGCGCTGCTCAGTGATCCGAATCCCAGAGTGCGCGAATCTGCCGTGAAGATCGCAGGCTATTTCGGCTATGAACAATGCGCAGACCTGCTCATCCAACGATGCAGCGATGAAGAAGAGAGCGTGCGCCGCGCCGCGATAGAACACATACCCTACCTCGAAGACGACCGCGTAGTGGCCGTCCTCATAGATGCTTTAGAGAACGGAACCCCGCGAGTGCGCGCTGCTGCTGCCGGGGCTTTCGCTCAGGTTGACACGGCCACGGCGATGCCTTATCTGCTCAAAGCTTTGAATGACGGGGATGCGTGGGTGCGATACTTTGCGATTCGATCAATCGGGCGGCACAGAAGCGGCGAAGGCTTAGACCATGTTGCGCGACTGGCGCAAGAAGACGCCGCCGAACATGTAAGAATCGCGGCTGTAGATTCGCTCGGCAAGCTCGATGGGCCGCGCGCCATCTCGGTTCTCGCATCACTTATCGAAAGCGATGATTTAGACCTTGCCCGCGCGGCGCTGAAATCGCTCGGCCAGATTGATCATGAAGATGCGTTGTCGCCCCTGCTTTTGGCGTTGCGCTCGACGGAGCCTGCGCGCCGCCGAGAGGCTTTGCAGGCTCTGGGGGCACAAGGCAGAAAGTCTGCGGTCGAGATGATGCAGTGGGTGGCAGCGGCAGATTCTGAACCGAGCGTGGCGCTAACGGCGATTGAGGCGCTGGCGCATCTGGGAACACCCGAAGCAATCGCAGCGCTTGTCAATCTGACTGCAGAAACTGCGCGCCGCGAAGCATGTATTGAAGCGCTTTCGCGCCTCAACGAACAGAAAATCGAGCTTATAGGCAAGGGGCTGACCAACGCGCAGTCAAGCGTGCGCCGCGCGCTCGTGGACGCGCTCGGTCGCATGAAAAATCCACTGGCAAGCGAGTTGCTGAGCAAAGCTCTGGATGACGAAGATGCCTCTGTACGTCTTGCGGCAGTGAATGCGCTGGCGCACATAGGCAGCCGCAGCGCGGAACGCAAGCTCGTGGAATTGATGCGCGCAGACCCGGAACCAAATGTGCGCCGCGCCGCGCAAAAAGCGTTGAGTAGATAGAAGTGTGAAGTTGTTTTAGCAGTCCCGTCAGGGACGACCTGTCTATAGCA
>DATEKX010000020.1:0-6160 GCA_035277165.1 Blastocatellia bacterium
TAATGCGCTCTTAAATCACATCCATTTCCACGAAACGCCATAAGCCGTCGCCAACTCGTCCAGGCTCGCTCGCAGTTGCGACCAGTCGTTTTGCGCTCGCTCTGTCAGGCTGTGATTATGCATGAAGGCATCAATTCGGGCCGCTCGTTCGAGCACCTCTTGCGCATCATTAGCCGCCGACCGCTTTTTGCTGAAGCGATCTTTGAGATGATCTGTAGCGACTTCAAATTCTTTTACAAAATCATTGATGTTGTCTTCGGCCTTCGTGCCGTTGAAAGCGGTTTTGTCGAGCGCGTCATTGAGGCTCTTGCGAAAACTATCGGCATCTCTTTCAATTCGCCCCATCAAGGTCTTCACTTGTTCATCATTCAATCGAAACGGGCTGCTGCTTACGCCGTCCCAGTTCCAGGAAACATTGTATGCGGTCGCAAGCTCATCCAGATTTCTGCGCAACGCGGCCCAGTCTTCTTGAGCGCGCGAGTTCATTCCTCTTCGCGTCATGAAGCCGTCAATTCGAGCAGCACGCCTTAAGACTTCTTCTACGTCGCCCGCTGCCGAGTGATCGTCGTCGAAGCGATGTTTAAGATGGTCGGTCGCGGCCTCGAACTCTTTTACAAAATGGTTGATGTTGTCTTCGGCCTTCGTATCATCAAGGGCGCTAACGTCCAGCATTTTGCCGAGGCTGTTGCGAAAGCGGTCAGCCCCGCGTTCTATTCTTTCCAATAACGCTTTCATCTCTTTTTCGGTAAGACGATAAGATTGCCGCGCGTGCGCAATGTTTCCCTGGCTGACGAGCAACGCAACAATCAAAACTCCCAATGTATTCGTCAGCATTACTACCATTCGATTCGTTATTGTTTTCATGATCTCTCCTTACCCTTTTGGCTCGTTGGCATTTAATACAAAGCGATGTATGTTTACACTTCACTTCACGCGTCTAATTGAAAGAAGTCGCAAGCCACGTGCCGCTCTCAAACAATTGGCGGCGAAAGTGCGCGCGTTATAAAATCCAAGCCGAGAGAGTGTCAATCTATGCAATTCAATTTCAGCACGGCAGGCGAATCGCACGGCAAAGGGCTGGTCGCAATTATCGAAGGCTTGCCTGCGGGCCTGCCGGTTGATGTGGCTTTCATCAATCACGAACTGTGGCGACGGCAGCAAGGCTACGGGCGCGGCGGGCGGATGAAGATTGAAAGCGATGAAGTTGAAATACTATCAGGCATTCGTCACGGCAAAGCGATTGGCTCGCCGGTTTCGTTCCTCGTTCGCAATCGTGATTTCGAGAACTGGCAGGATGTGATGAACGTCGAGCCACGCCAGTTCACCGAAGAGAAACGCGCGCGCCGTGTTACTCGTCCTCGACCGGGTCACACAGACCTTGCGGGCGGCCTCAAATACGACACGCACGACCTGCGCGACATACTTGAACGAGCGAGCGCACGCGAGACTACTGCGCGCGTAGCCGCCGGAGCGTTCGCAAAATTGTTGCTCAAAGAAATAAGAATCGAAATAGCCAGCCACACCGCGATGATAGGCGGCGTACCTGAAATTCCGATCACAGCCAACTGGGAAGAGATTTTCGCCATCAAGGATGACACCGTGCTGCGATGCGTTGACAAAGAAGCCGAGCAGCGAATGATCGCGCTCATTGACGAAACGAAAGAAGCGAAGGACACGCTCGGCGGCGTATTCGAGGTCGTAGCGCGCGGCGCGATTGCAGGGCTTGGTTCGCACATCGCGTGGTCACAAAAGATTGATGGCCGACTGGCTCAGGCGATTATGTGCATCCCCGCCGTAAAGGCTGTCGAGATAGGCATGGGCACGGATGTCAGCCGGGCTACAGGGTCGCGGGTACACGACGAAATCGGCTATAATAACGATGAACGCAGATTCACTCGACCAACGAACCGCGCAGGCGGCATCGAAGGCGGCATAACCAACGGCGAAGAAGTCAGAGTGCGCGGCCACCTGAAGCCCATTTCAACCTTGAGGCGACCGCTTGCAAGCGTTGACGTGGTGACGAAAGAGGAATCTGCTGCGGCGTTTGAACGTTCCGACATAGTTGCAGTCCCGGCTGCGGGCGTTATCGGCGAAGCGATGGTCGCAATAGTTCTTGCCGACGCCGCGAGAGAGAAATTCGGAGGCGATAGCCTCAAAGAGATGAAACGGAATTTCGAGGCATATCTCGAACAGACGCGAGAATATTAAATGGAGCAGCGCGCATGGCAGCGATAAGCCGCGATCACGAGAATATAGCAAAGCGACGCACTGAAATAGACCGCGAAGTTGACGAATTGCGCCGCTCGATCAATGCGACGCGAACGCACGGCATTTTCTATTACCTGTTGCTCGTAGCATTATTTTTTGTCGGCTTCGTCATCGGATACGCGACGCATAGCCTTGTCGGGGCTGGTATAATAGTAATCGGACTGGCGCTGTTGGCATGGCGCGAAGTGACAGGGTTTAGAGCCAGAACAGCAGTCCTCAACAATGTGCTCGGAGAAAAACTTGCCGAGCAGCGACACGTTGAAGAGAGACAGAAGGAGTTGGAAATAGAGCAATGATTCTAGACATTGTAAAATACGGCGACCCGGTACTGACCCAGCGCGCTGGTGAAGTGACGGAGTTCGACGATGCCTTGCGCAAGCTTGTAGATGACATGTTCGAGACCATGTACGGAGCGCCCGGCGTAGGATTGGCGGCTCCGCAGGTCGGCGTGCTGAAGCGATTGTTCGTGATGGATTGCAGCAGCGGCAGAAACAAAAAACAGAAAGTTGTACTCATAAATCCTGTGATCGAGACCGGAGAAGGCGAGCAGGTTGGCGAAGAAGGATGCCTGAGCTTTCCGGGAATATTCGTTCAAGTGACGCGGCCTCAGCGTGTAGTCGTTCGCGCGCAGGACACGGATGGCAGTCCGTTCACGCTCGACATAATGGATCTGGAAGCGCGCTGCGTAGCGCACGAAACGGATCATCTGGACGGCGAGTTGTTTATCGAATACCTCAGCCCGCTCAAGCGTGACCTGACGAAGCGCAAGATCAGAAAGCGCATCAAGCAAGGCGACTGGTAAACCGCGCTCAATTTCTAAAACGGAGAGAGGCTGACGTTTTCAAAACGTCAGCCTCTCTCCGTTTCAGCTATAAATAAGCTTGAATCATTCAGAGAGTTCGTGTATTTCTTCTTACCGCATTGTTCTCGAAAATATAGAGCTATCTCATGGCTAATCATCACTTCATCAGTTATTCCTCAGTTGATGCGCTTGATTTTGCACTTCAGCTTGCCGATGCGCTCGAAGCCGGGCCGCCTCAAATTCCCGTGTGGCTGGACAAGCGCGAGCTACAGCCGGGACACGAGTGGGATGAGCAGATTGTAGATGCCATACGCGTATGCGACAGCTTTCTATTTGTAATGACGTGCGACAGCGTAGAGGCACAATCGGTCTGCAAGCACGAATGGTCGCGTGCGCTTGCTTATAAAAAAACAATCATCCCCATCAAGTTGCACGCCGATGCTGAAATGCCGATGCGATTAGGGACTCGGCAGCACATTGACTTCACCGGCGATTTCGATTCAGCGCTTGCGAAACTGCGCAAGCATATCCGGTGGATGGCAACGCCCGAAGGTACGCTGCAAGCAATGAAAGATCGTCTGGCAGACGCTCAACGCGATTTGCGCCGCGCTGTTGACCATATGCAACAAGCGCGAATTCAAGACGATATTGACCTGCTCGAAAAGCAGGTTGCCGAGCAGCAGCAAATCGTTAATAACCCACAGGCGGCAGCGAAGCGGGTTGAAGAGAGCATCAAGAGCGGCCTTGAACGCGAACGCAAACCGGAAAAATCTGCTCCTGAAAGGACCAGCGGCAAATTCATCAATCCGCCGCCTGCGATGGCTCCATCTTATTTTCAGGATCGTTTTTTTGAAACAACAGTGATAGGCGGTTTCCTGAAAGACAACGCGTTGCGATTGATGACCGTAGTTGGGCGCGGCGGGACGGGCAAGACTGCAATCGTATGCCGGTTGCTCAAATCTGTGGAAGGTGGGCAGTTGCCCGATGATGGAGGACCATTGAGCGTGGACGGCATCGTATATCTGAGTGCCATCGGTACTCGTCGTGTAACTCTGGCAAACCTGTATGCAGACCTCTGCAAACTGCTGCCGGGTGACATAGCCGCTCACTTAGATTCTCTTTACAAGAAGCCTCAGGCCAGCACTGAATTCAAGATGCAAGAGTTGCTTGCTAACTTTTCGCAGGGCCGCGTAGTGGTGCTACTCGACAACTTTGAAGACTTAATTAGTAGTGAAACGCTCAACATTCGTGATGCGGAACTGGACGAAGCTTTGCGCGCTTTACTCAGTTTGCCACAACACGCAGTCAAAGTGATATTGACGACTCGAATTCCGCCGCGCGACCTTGCGTTGTTTCAGCCCGGAAGGCAGAGAAGGCTCGATCTGGATGAAGGGCTGGAATCACCTTACGCAGAAAACATACTGCGCGAGATGGATGCTGATGGCAAAGTCGGATTGAAAATTGCGCCTGATGAAATGCTGAACGAAGCCCGCGAACGCACACGCGGTTATCCGCGAGCATTAGAAGCGTTATTCGCGATTTTGTCGGCTGACCGCGATACTTCTCTGCGCGATGTTTTGGACGATACTGAAAAGATGCTTCCCGAAAACGTGGTCAAAGATTTAGTGGGCGAAGCATTCAGCCGACTCGACCCGACAGGGCAACAGGTGATGCAAGCTCTGGCCGTTTATGGTCGCCCTGTAGTACCTGCCGCCATTGATTACCTGTTGCAGCCTTACTTGCCTAGTGTGAACAGTGCACCAGTGTTGAATCGGCTCGTGAATATGCAATTTGCGCGTAAGGAAGCCGGACGTTACTACCAGCATCCGGTTGATTACGCTTATGCGTTCAGCCGCTTGGCAAAGGGTGAAGAGTCTGATCGAGATGAAGTGGATGCGCCGCCTTACACTCAATTCGCTTTGTTGCATCGCGCTGCGAATTATTTTGAGCAAGCCCGCACATCGCGTGAGGAATGGAAAACTATTGAAGACTTAGCTCCTCAACTCGCCGAGTTTGATCTGCGCTGTACAGGTCAGGATTACGACACGGCGGCTAGTGTGCTTTTGGATATAGACTTCGATTACCTATTCAAGTGGAGCTTTTACCGGCTGGTGGCAGAACTGCACGAGCGCTTGCAGGATAAGATCACCGATCCGTATCTCAAAAACTGTAACTTGGGCAACCTCGGAAGCGCTTATTACAGACTGGGTCGGTATCAGAAAGCTATAGCATGTTATGAACATGCGTTAATCATCGACCGTGAAGCAGGAGACCGATTAGGCGAAAGCATCTGGCTTGGATGTCTGGGCAATTGTTATGCAGATCTTGGACAAACCGCTCGCTCTATTGATTACTCTGAGCAATCTATTGAGCTTTATCGCGCAATCGGAGACTCACATGGGGAAGCAATCATTTTAGGCAATCTTGGTAATCGCTATGCCGCATTGGGGCAGACTGTACATGCCATCGAATATTACAAAAAATCCATTCTGATTCTTCGCAACGCTCAGGACTTATATAATGTAGGAGTGTACATTAACAATCTGGCAGAGGTGATGATAGATGATGACAATTACGAAGAATCGGCAAAGGCTGTGCTGGAGAGTATAGAGATTGGAAAGGAGAGCAACAGTCCAGGTATTAGCAGTTCGTCTAACTGTCGCTTCGCTCTTGCACGGCTTTGCCTCGGCGACTTGCCGGGAGCTAGGGCTGCTGCCGAAGCCGCACGGCAATATGACGAGCCGAAGAATAATCATTATGTCCTGGCATTGCTCGGCCTGATTGCGCTCAGACAGCAAGACTGCGTAGCGGCGCAAGAGGCCTTCGCCGCGGCAGTGACTGAATCAGATCAATTACTAGACTACAGTATGCAAAACTTCGCGGCGCTGGATTCAAAAGGGCTTGCTCTGTGCGGGCTGGCTTTGTGCGATCAAGTCAATCGCGCTCAAGATGCCATCGAGGTGTACAAAGCGGCGCGAGCAATTAACAAAGATGCCGGAATTGTGAACCGTGTGCTTCGCTTGTTCGATGCGCTCGCAGTCGCCGATGACAAAGGGCTGCTGGCAGGTGTGCGTGATGCCGCAGGCGGAA
>DATEKX010000021.1:0-6720 GCA_035277165.1 Blastocatellia bacterium
CACGCGAACATCGCCGCGCTGAAGATCATCACAAGAGCAGCAATAATTTTCTGACCGGCGCTCGCAATCACATGCTTTGGCCGGTTGCGCACAAACAACACGATGTACAACAAGTGCGCGATCAAAAAGGAGACGAGGCCAAAGACAAACAATTTTTCGCCGTCAATGCCCAGAAACATATCGCCCAGCGTTGAAAACGAAAGCGAGTTTGCCAGTATCAACCCATCGCGATCTCGCAGCATTCTAAAGGCAACCAGAGCGAGCGGCGCGACGGTCAACACTTTGATGACGACGCTGCCTGTGAATGCGGGCAAGCCGCGTGTGACGAGATAAGCCGCGCCGCAAGCCAACGACAGTACGAGCAGCACACGATCAATAACGTCGAATCTGCGACTTGCGGCAATAGAGATTGCGGTCATCTGTCGCCTTTCGGGTAAATCAGAGATTTTCTGATCCTCGAACTATACTACTCTTTGCGATGATCTGATAACTGATCTGCGCTGGCTTATATCTTTCGCGTCTTCCATCGGCCTCGACGGAAAGCCAGCATGCCGACTATAGAGATTGTTGTTTCGGCAATCGTGATAGCTAGAAAGATTCCTCTCGCGCCCAGCCCCGTATGAAACGCCAGCATGTAAGCAAGCGGAATCTGAAACAGCCAGTAACAAAACAGGTTGATGATCGTCGGCGTTGTCGTATCGCCCGCGCCATTGAACGCCGCAACCATCACCATCCCGTAAGCATAAAAAATGTAGCCGAAGCTGATAAACCGTAGCGCGTCTGTGCCATAACGCAAAGCCGCCTCTTCCTGTGTGAAGATGCGAATAATTGGCTCTGTAAAAACCGTGAACACAATCGTCACGCCGCCTAGAAAGATCAGGTTAATGAATCCTGTTACCCACACAGAACGCTCTGCGCGCTCAGGCTTCCCTGCTCCCAGATTTTGACCGACCAGAGTCGCAGCCGCGTTGCTCATGCCCCACGATGGCAATAGAGCAAAGATGATTATGCGAATTGCGATTGTGTATCCGGCGATGGCCGCGTCGCCGAACTTTGTCACTATCGTCATAAGTCCGAGCCAGCTTGCCGTCGCAACCAGAAATTGAAATATTCCGCCCACCGATACGCGAAGCAAACGCAGCATAACCTGTATGTCTAATCGCGCCTGATTAAGGCGAATCTTTATGCGTCCTTTGCCGGATGTGAGCATGTAGAACTGATAGACCACTCCCAGTGCGCGACCTATCGTCGTGGCTATGGCTGAACCGGTGACGCCGAGTTCGGGGAATGGCCCAAGCCCGAATATGAAGCAGGGGTCGAGCACTAGATTGATGATATTGGCAAACCATAAAGCACGCATCGCTATCGCAGCATCGCCTGCTCCGCGAAAGATGGCGTTGTTCAGGAACAAGAGCATAATAACGATGTTTGCGCCGAGAAGTATTCGGCCATAGCCCGTGCCTGCCTCGATGACTTCTGCTGATGCGCCCATCAGTTGAAAAATTTGCGGGGTGAAAAAAATGCCTATCAACCCGATTGGAACCGACACGACAAGGCCAACCAGAATCGCCTGCACTGCAGAGACCGACGCGCCCACATGATCTTTTTCGCCTATGCGTCGCGCGACCATAGCGATAGTCGCCATGCTGAGCCCCATCGCTACGGCAAATACGATTGGCAGCAATGATTCAGTAAGTCCGACGGCTGCGACTACAGCGTCTTTTTTGAGATGCGCGACCCAAAAGACGTTCACTATGCCAAACAGCGACTCCATCGCCATCTCTAGAACCATCGGAACGGCGAGCAGGAAGATCGCGCGGCGAATGCTGCCTTCTGTGAAATCCTGCTGCGAACCTGTGAATGCTTCGCGCAGCGTTTTCAGAAGTCCGCCGGTTTCAGCGGCCATAACAGTAGGTTTAATCTCGAACTGTTCCTTCATATTTTCCTTTCAGACAGTCTACGGATTGAAAGCAGATGAGGTTTCGCCAGACAGCGTGAAAACTGTGGCAAAGCTGAATGACATCAGCATTGAAGGGAATGAGTAATTAGAGTGTCACGGCTTTAAGATACTTATCTTGCCGGAAGATTGCAAGGTTGATGGACTATTTACCAGTTTGGAATGAATCTAACTCAAGCGATGACAGTCCGTCGCCCAAAGTCGAAACGAGTATCGAGCCTTCTGCAATGCCGTCACGACTGCGCGGCTTGTAATATTCTGTCTGAACGCGATCAATCAGCGAGGAAGCTGATTCCCGCTTTGTCAGCGCAAGCACGTTTCCACCAAATCCTGCGCCCATCAGCCGCGCGCCGTAAACTTCCAGGCCGCGCTCGATTACTCGTATCAGTTCGTTGACTTCCGAAGTGCAAATACTGTAGAGGTCTCGCAGACTTTCGTGCGATTGGTTCAAGAGTTCGCCCAGCGCTGACATTCCCGATTCGACACCCGACGCAGATTGATTCGCGCTAACGTTTCGTAGAATTTTGACGGCAGCGGCAACGCGTCTGGATTCGCCCAGATGATGCGAGGCGCGGTCGCGCACCTTGAACGATTGGTCGTAGCGTTGACTTGCCAGCGCGGGAAAAGCGCGAGCGCATTCGTGAAATGCTTCTGGGTATCTCTGCTCAATTTCAACAAGAGTTATCGAATCGGGCAGTCCGTTTATCACTTGTTGCAACCCGTCAAACGATACAGCTTTTTGCCAGTCGTAAATCAGCGCAGGAATAATCACCCTCGCCACGGCTGCGCGCTCGTTGTATTCAAGCATCACCTCGCGGCCTTTATCTGCCGCGTGCGAGAAGAACGTCACCCAGCAATATTCTTCATCTGGAACCTCGACGAGCGCAGTCTGCTCAGAGGCATAATCGAGATGCACTGCGTAGTGTCGCTTCGCAAGACAAATCGTCAGGTGATCCATCGCGCCGCCGCGAGTGCCGACGTACCATTCGGCGCTCGCGGAATCAAAAGCCAATTCGCGCGCATCGCACTCGATATTGTTGACGATGCGCGCGGCTGCCGAGGCGAGCACAGTCAGAGCCGACGATGAAGACGAACCGCCGCCGGGCGGAATGCTCGAATCAATCAGAAAATCGAAACCCTGCACAAGTCTCGCGCCATACTTGAACCGCGCATAATAAACAGCCCCTTTCACGTAGTTAATCCAGTGAGGCGAGTCTGTGGGCTTGTTGAAAAGGTAATCTTGCCAATCGGCTCGAAAATTTTCTGTCGTGCCAGAGGGCACAACAGCCGTCAAATCAAATTCAGCGGCGGCAAAATGATTTGAGGTCGAAGCTCCGCGCACGCGGTTTGTTCCATTCGCGCGATAGAGCATGATCATATCGTGTTCGCGGCTGCCGAACGGAAGCGATGCTGTCGGCAAGTACGAAACATAATCCACGTGCTCGCCGAGAATATTAATCCGCGCAGGCGCGCGCAGTAACTTCACCGTGCCGCCCCCATAGTATCGCTCGAACAAAGCGCATTGCGCGGTCAGGCGATTGAGCTTGTGCTTGAAAAAGTCTTCATCATCCCTGCCGTAAATTTCTCTGATAAGATGGAGCAATGCATGAGATGAGTTCGTCATAATATCGCTCGTTTTATAACACCAGCTTCGATCAGCCGCAACGACGAAGGAGATTAGCTTGCGATTGATGCGCGAGAATGTTATAGACCGGCATTCACACAAAACAATCAGGAGTTTGAGAGAGTGAATTTTGCCATCGTTGATTGGATTATCGTTGTCGCATATCTCGCTCTATCGGTTGGAATAGGGCTGATGGGAAAACGGCTTGTCGGCAACGTGTCTCATTACCTTGTGGCGGGGCGCGAGCTTGGCCTTTATGTCGGTATTGCGACGCTGGCGGCAACAGAAATCGGCACGATCACTTTCATGTACAACGCCGAATTCGGCTACCGTTATGGCTTCGCCGCGTTCGCAGTCGCTCTGATTTCCGGCCTGGTGATGATCATCGTCGGGCGCACGGGGCTTGTGATCAGTCGCTTTCGCGCGCTGAAGTTGATGACTGTGCCGGAATATTTCGAGGTGAAATACAGTCGCGGTCTTCGATTAGTTACGGGCGTGCTGGTCGCGCTCGGCGGCATACTCAACATGGGAGTCTTCCTCAAAATCGAAGGCGAATTCCTTACAATCGTCAGCGGCATCGACACTAAATATCTCATCGCAGTGATGACCGCGATACTGCTGCTCGAACTGCTTTACACGGTTCTCGGAGGCATGGTCTCGGTCGTCATCACAGACTTCATTCAATACGTGCTGTTATCGGTGGCGACGATTCTCGTAAGCGTCTACGCGGTCTTTCATGCAGGCTGGGGGAACATAATCGAAAAAGTTACGACGACTATGGGGAGCGCTGGTTTCAACCCTTTGACGAATTCGCAATACGGTTTGACGTTTATGATCTGGCAAGTGCTGTTGTGGTTTGCTGTGCACACCTGCTGGCAAACGACTGCGATGCGAATGTTTTCGACTAAAAGCCCGGAGGTCTCGAAGAAAGTCATGACGTGGACGGGTTTTATTTTTCTCGGACGAGGAATGCTGCCGATGCTGTGGGGAATCGCGGCGCTCACTATGTTCGGCACGGGCGCGCTCGATAGAGGCATCCCTTCGGCAGTAGTCAACGGTCAACAGCTTGCGCCGCTCGATGCAATGCCCGCGATGCTTGCGAGTATTCTTGGTCCGGGCGTGCGCGGCATCGTCGTAGCAGGAATGCTCGCCGCAACAATGTCGGTCAACAGTTCATATCTGCTCGGTTGGAGTTCGGTCATCTCACAAGACATCGTGCTGCCACTCAGGCAAGTAATCGGCAGGCCGCCGCTCAGTTCAAAGCAGCAAATACTGGTCAATCGAATCAGTAATGTTTTCGTGAGCCTGTTCCTTTTATTCTGGGGGCTTTATTACACGCCGCCCGGCGCGGTCTATCTCTATTTAAATATCACAGGAACTATTTTCCTCGCGGGCGCATTCGTTTGCGTAGTCGGTGGATTGTACTGGCGGCGCGCAAATACTACGGGCGGATACGCTGCGATGGTTGGCGGCGCGGCAGGCGCAATCATTCCGTTTTTCTTTTTGCACAGAAGCGAAAATTTCGCGGGCTTTGCTGCATTCGGGCTGGCCGCCGCGGGCCTTGTCATTGGCTCGCTCTTAGGCCGCAGAAGAAATGTAAGGGAGACGATATGAAATACTGGGAATGGTTCTGGACAATCAGCCTCGTCGTATCGGGCGCGGCATTCGCCTTCATCACTGTCATTGTAACGATCAAAGGATTTAAAGACCTGCGCGAATTCTTCAGCCGACTGAGCAAACAGCAGGACGATAGGAGCAATTATGAATAAACATAATCGTCGTGATTTCTTGAAACTCGGCGCGGCCAGCAGTCTCAGCGCCGCGTTTGTGAAAGACAGCATCGCGGAGAGCTTGCGCGGCGGCATAAAAGACGAAACGATGATGGAATTCAAAGCGCCTCCGATGAACGCAGTTCGAGTGGGCTACGTCGGGGTCGGGTTGCAGGGCACTTCGCACGTCGAGAACTTATTGAAGATTGAAGGCGTAGAGATTCGCGCCGTCTGCGACATCATAGAAGATCGTGTCGCGCGCTCTCAGAACCTCACGACTAAAGCAGGCTTTGCGAAACCCGAAGGCTACTCGCGCGGCCCGACAGACTTTAAGCGATTGTGCGAGCGCCCGGACATTGATCTTGTTTACACGGCGACTCCGTGGGAATGGCATGTGCCGGTCGCGCTGGCCGCGATGAACGCGGGCAAACACGTAGCCATCGAAGTGCCTATTGCGACCACAATCGAAGAATGCTGGCAGTTGATAGAGACTGCGGAAAAAACGCGCAGGCATTGCGTGATGATGGAGAACTGCTGCTACGACCGCCCGGAGATGATGTGTTTGAATATGGTCAAGAAAGGATTGCTTGGAGAGATACTGCATGCAGAAGCCGGATACCTGCATGACTTGCGCGAAGTCAAATTCGATAAGGTGAACGAAGGCGCGTGGCGTCTGGCTCATTCGATCAAGCGAAACGGGAATCTTTATCCTACGCATGGGCTTGGGCCTGTGGCGCAATGCATGGACATCAATCGCGGAGACCGTTTTGAATATCTCGTTTCGATGAGCAGCCCGTCACGCGGATTGAATCTCTATGCAGCCAAACATTTCGGCGCAAGCGATTCGCGAGCTACTCAAAAATACGCGCTGGGCGATGTGAACGTCAGCTTGATCTATACGGCGAAAGGCAAAGTCATCACGCTTTATCACGATACCAATCTGCCTCGACCTTACAGCCGCATAAATATAGTTCAGGGAACCGAAGGCATCTTTGAAAAATATCCGAACCGGGTTCATATCGAGGGCCGCAGCCAGGAGCATCAATGGGATACGCTCGATAAATTTCAGGAACTCGATCATCCGCTGTGGCGAAAGATGGAAGAGCAATCGAAAGGCGCAGGACACGGCGGCATGGATTTCATCGAAGATTACAGGTTGATCGAGGCTTTGAGAAACGGAAAGCCGACCGATCAGGATGTCTACGACGGCGTTGCGTGGAGCGTGGTCACTCCGTTGAGCGAACAATCGGTCGCGCGCAAGAGCAAGGCTGTAGATTTTCCCGACTTCACGCGCGGCCTTTGGAAGCAGACACGAACACTTCACGTGATGGAAGTCTGAGAGGGTGCTTTGAAATAATCCCCGAAGGGGA
>DATEKX010000022.1:0-4955 GCA_035277165.1 Blastocatellia bacterium
GAGACATGGCTTGAGTCCGAAGCAGAAGAAACCTTCACTGCTTATCTGGCGCAGGTCGAACGCGTGATTGAAGTAGTGGATAACGGATAATGCAAGGGCGATGGCGCAAGACGCATCATCACTTCTTAAGTCAGTTTCATCTGATCCAAGCCTTCGGGCGTCAGATATAGCTTCTCAAGCTTGGTTGTTATGTACTCGAATGCGTCGTCAACCGAATCGGTCTTATGGAATATTTCCAGGTCTTGAGGATGCACCACGCCCCAGCGCACTAGCGAGTCGAAATTAATTACTTCATCCCAAAACTCTGTGCCGAACAGAATCACAGGCATCGTCTTGCGCGGCATCTTCGTTTGAATCAACGTCAGCACTTCAAACAACTCGTCCATCGTACCGAACCCGCCAGGGAATACGACAAGCGCTTTCGCAGGATAGACGAACCAGAACTTGCGCATGAAAAAATAATGGAAGTTGAATACCAGATGGCGCGAGACATAGGCGTTGACTTGTTGTTCGTGCGGCAGTTGGATGTTCAGCCCAATGGTCTTGCCGCCAGCCATTGACGCTCCGCGATTGGCAGCCTCCATCATTCCGCCTGAGCCGCCCGAACAGACGATGAAATGATGGTGGCCCGTCAGCCCTTTCGACCACTCGGTCACGCGGCGCGCGAGTTCCACAGCATCAAAGTAGTAGCGTGAAAGCTTCTCTGCATACTCGGCTCGCAATTGCGCGGCTTCAAGCTCAGGTGTGAGACCGCCCGCCTGTTCGATTTGTTGTTTGACAGATTCCATTATTGCCGCAGCCGTTTCGGGTGAGACAGATCGGGCCGAGCCGAAAAAGACTATCGTGTCGCGCACGCGATAGCGCCGCATCCGCGCATCCGGCTCCATGTATTCTGAAAGTATTCGTATGAGTCTGCCTTCAGCGCTCTTCAAAAACTCTGCGTTGAGATAAGCGAGCGGCGGCATTATGAAATCTTTAGGTTCTGACATATCACTCCTGAAAATGAAACCGGGATTAGTTATTTAGCGAGCAATAAACAGTCAGGCGATTACTTGCTGCTTACTTCGCTCAGAATATCCCACGCGATTATCACGCCGAAGAAGATGCTGAAGACACCTGCGAGCAATCTGATTGCGCCGTTGATCGCCGAGAAGCGCCGGGCAGTGATGATGAAAGGCAAGCTTATGGCAGCGCTCATCAATAACATTCCGCCGATGGTTCCGATGCCGAAAAGCGCAATCCATATAAGACCGAGCGTGATCGACGGAATCGTTGCGAGCGCGGCCAGTGTGACTACAGCGCTTCCGGCAAGCCCGTGAACCACGCCGACTAAGAATGGCTTGCGGCCTATGTGAAACAGGCGATGCTGATGATCGTGCTCGTCACCGCTATGCACATGGATGTGCTTATGCTGCGGCTTGTCGTCGTGGACGTGCGCGTGCGTATGGATTTGCCAGCCGCGCTCTCGCATCGCTCGCCAGGTCGTGCTCGCGCCAAGCAGGATCAGCATCACCGCGACGGGCATTTCCATCCACGTCATCACGTGTTCAGGTATTGTCGGCCTGAGCAGGATGATTACGAGGCTGACAACTACAAGCGACGCCGTGTGACCTAATCCCCAGAACGTACCGACAAGCGATGAGCGCAAAAGACTCTTGTGTTCGCTTACGATAGTTGATACCGCAACGAGGTGATCCGGGTCGAGCGCGTGCTGAAGTCCTCTGAGGAAACCAACGACGAGCGCGAAAGCGATGCTTGTATTCATCGAGCGGCTCCTGTCAATTTTATAAGCGCGTCTGCATGCCAGCGCCCGAGATCATATCATGCGCACTGTTACAGATTAAGTAATAGGGAATGGCATGAAGCAGAGTATGAATACCAGCAACGCGATTATGGCCAGTATGATTCTGACTTTTCCGAGAGGTTCTTCTTCAATCACTGGCGGATGGCCTACCCTCAACAGAAACAGCAGCACCAGAGTCCACAGCAGGTAAACAGGCGGCTTGCCCAACTGGAATGCTGTGATGGAAAGGGCTGCCGTAGCAATGCATACTATTCGCGAAACCCATTTATGAACGCGTTGGCCTAACACTGCATAGAGCACATGGCCGCCATCGAGTTGGCCGACGGGAAAGAGATTCAACGCCGTGACCAGCAGCGTTCCCCAAGCAGCCCAGTAAACAGGATTCCAATCCCAGACCGGCGGCGCGCCTACGAAGTGCGCGATTATTTGAAAGAGCAGCGGGTCTTTGATTTCGCCCGCCCCTGTTTCAGTCGCGGGGAGGGCCATCGCAATGCCTATGATTGATGCAGGCAGCGCCAGCGCAAATCCTGCGAGCGGCCCGGCTATGCCTATGTCAAACAGCGCTCGGCGCGACCTGATAGGCTCTTTGATTTTGATCACTGCGCCGAATGTGCCGAATAGAGTTATCCCTATCGGAGGCGCAGGAATGAAAAAAGGCAACGTCGCTCGAATGCCGTAGTAACGGCAAGCGAAGTAATGTCCGAACTCGTGCGCGCCCAATATGACGAGCAATGTGAAACTGAAAATTATTCCCTGCAACAGCGGGTTGTAGTTTCCTATCGCCGTTTCGTTTATTACTGCCAGTACAGGCCCCAGAAACATCCCGACTATCGTGGATGATTCCGGCACCTTGACGGCAAACGACGCGCCCGTGAGCGTCGTAGTCACAGCCGTAATCATGAACAGCGAAATATGCAGCATTACGCGCGAAGGTGATAACTCGCTTTCGCGCGTAACGCCTAGGAAGACATGCTCTGCATCGAATGTTTGTCGCGCAGGTTCAATTTCTGTGAATCGGTACGGATGGTCTGAACTTTCCACAAATCAAGAATACAACCGCTGAAGAAACAGTGACAAGTGACAAGCAGAAGAGTTTAGTTAGCTGCCATAAACTTTCTAACTTGTTACCTCTTACCTATCACCTGCGGTTCGTCACTATTTTTATGCTTGAAGCTCTTTGCCTGGTTTAAAGCGGATAGTTTTTCCAGGCGGAATATCTGTGACTTCTCCCGTGCGGGGGTTGCGGCCCACGCCACGTTTGCGAGGCTTGACTACGAACACGCCGAAGCCGCGCAGTTCGATTCGTTCGCCGCGTTGCAAAGCTGTTTTCATAGCGTCGAACAGCGCCTCGACTGCGACCTCGGCTTTGATTTTCGGAACGCCTGTTTTGTCGGCGACCTGATTTACTATATCTAGCTTAATCACATTAGCCTCCGTTTAGACTATCTTGCTTGAAAAACTGAGAGACCGCCTGAAAGGCTGCCATTATAAGAAGCATCTCAAAGTCTTGTCAAGAAATTGCGTCTGCAAATCGCACAATAAGTGTAATAATCAACAATGACGCGAGCCGTAGCGAGCAAGTCTGTTCTCATTTGCTCTGCTTTGATAGACTGTCACGTCTGAAGTTAATCTAAAGATTGAGCAACGCTGGTTAGAGAGGGCCGATGGCAACATCCGAAGGAAAGATAGAAGTGAAAGAAAAGAGCGACGGGTTGAAGAAGCTTGTTGAAAAAAACACCGCTGCGCTGGCGGGCGGCGGCGACGAGCGCATAAAACGACAGCACGCATCGGGAAAAATGACCGCGCGCGAGCGCATAGAATTTCTCTTAGACGATGGCACGTTTGAGGAGTTCGACCGGCTCAAGAAACATCGCTCGCAGGATTTCGGCATGCAGGATCAACAGTATCCGGGCGATGGCGTAATCGCGGGTCACGGACTGATTGATGGGCGGCGCATTTTCGTATTCGCGCAGGATTTCACAGTCTTCGGTGGCTCGCTATCGGAAACGAACGCCGAAAAGATTTGCAAGGTCATGGATATGGCTATGAAAATGGGCGCGCCCGTGATTGGCCTGAATGATTCGGGCGGCGCGCGCATTCAAGAAGGCGTCGTTTCGCTTGGCGGCTATGCAGACATCTTTTTGCGTAACACGCTTGCGTCGGGCGTTGTGCCTCAAATCTCGGCGATCATGGGGCCGTGCGCAGGAGGGGCTGTCTATTCGCCTGCCATCACGGACTTCAACATAATGGTCAAGACGACCTCTTACATGTTCATCACAGGGCCGGATGTGATAAAGACCGTCACGCACGAAGAGGTGACTAAAGAAGAACTCGGCGGCGCGATGACTCATAACTCTGTGTCGGGCGTGGCGCACTTCGCGGCAGAAAACGACGAAGACTGTTTGCAACTGATTCGAGAGTTGCTTTCTTTTATTCCATCCAACAACCTCGAAGACCCGCCGCGACTTCAGACAAGCGACCCGATTGATCGAATGGACGACCGGCTCAACGAAATAGTCCCTGAATCGCCGAACGTTCCTTACGATATACGCGACATCATTCACGCAGTTGTTGACGACGGCTATATGTTCGAGGTTCACGAGCACTATGCCAAAAACATCGTCGTAGGGTTTGCGCGACTGGGCGGGCGCTCGGTTGGCATCATCGCCAACCAACCTGCGTATCTTGCGGGCGTGCTCGACATTGACGCTTCGATCAAGGCCGCGCGATTCGTCAGGTTCTGCGACTGCTTCAATATTCCGCTCATCACTTTTGAAGACGTGCCGGGATTTCTGCCCGGTGTCGAGCAAGAGCACGGCGGCATCATTCGTCACGGCGCAAAATTGCTGTTCGCTTTTGCGGAAGCGACTGTGCCTAAGATTACAATTATTACGCGAAAGGCATACGGCGGCGCTTACTGCGTTATGGCCTCAAAGCACATACGCGCAGATGTGAACTTTGCTTATCCGATGGCAGAGATTGCAGTGATGGGCGCGGAAGGCGCTGTAGGCATTCTCTATCGCAGAGAGATTTCTGCGTCCGAAGACCCGCAACTGGAAGCGAAGCGCCGCGCCGACGAGTTTCGCGAAAAATTTGCATCGCCTTACGTCGCAGCCGAGCGCGGCTTCATTGACGAAGTGATAGAGCCGAG